>NZ_JBFAMX010000690.1:0-5039 GCF_040659615.1 Nonomuraea sp. NPDC049784 | reverse complement strand
CCGGCTGCCGGGCCAGGCGGAACTTGTGCCGCACCACCTGCGCCCCGAGCCGTTCGATGATCGACGCAGACGTGCGGTGGTCGGCGATCTCGCGGACCTTGGCGTGCAGGGACGCGTTAAGCTCCGAATATCGGTCCAGATCGTTCGACTCCACGGCGGTGCGCATCTCCGCGACGATCTCCCGCAGTTGCGCGGCCTGTTCGGGGGTGACCCGTTCGGCGGCCTTCGCGGCGGACAGGCCCTCCAGCACCATCCGTACCTCCGTGATCTCGATGGCCTCGGCCTTGGAGACCGCGCGGACACGGGCCCCCTTGTTCCGTAGGATCTCGACCAGGCCCTCCCCGGCCAGTTCTTTGAACGTCTCGCGCACGGCCGCCCGGGTGGCCCCGAACTGCTCGCACACGTCCGCCTCGACCAGCCGCTGGTTGGGCACGAAGTCCCCGCCGAGCACGGCTGCCCTGAGCCGGGCGGTCAGCGTCTCCTCCAGCGGGGAACCAGGCGCCACGGGAGTCCTCCCCATTCGTCAGACCAGGCTGGTTGACAATATTATCGACAATCCCGCAGTGGGAGGGAGCCGACGCATGAAGGGCGTCTTCCGGCAGGACCTCACCGGGGCGCGGGATGCCATGTTTCTGGAGTTGAGCCCTCTGAGGTTGTGAACGATAGAGGGAGGACCGCCCTGATCTCCTTGAGCGCTTCGAGCTGACCTCCTTGATTCGTGAACTGGTCGGGGTCGATGCCTCATGTCCGCGCATGAGGGGCTTTGGCGAGCTTGATGCCGTAGGAGGTGGGTCACGCGGACCTCGATGCCGCGCTCGGCTTGATCACCGAGGACAGCGTCGTGGGAGTCTCGCTCGCACCGGCAGGCTGCAGTACACGCCGCAGTCTGACCACAGGTGCGCGCGCTGCCCGCGCCCCACGGCCGGCTCCGCCTCCCGGCTCCTTCGGTTACGCGCGTGGGCAGGCCGGAGGGGTGTCTCGCATCCGGGGATGTGGGTGGGGCGGGACTTATCCGATGATGTCCGTGTAGCCGTGGCCGGCGATGGCTTCGCCTGCGAGCGTTCCGGTGACGGAGCACACACCGGTGTAGAGACCGTCGTGGGGGCCCGGCAGCCCGCGGTGGGTGATGTCGAGGGATGCGTCGAGGTCGGGGATGGTAAGCCGCCAGGCGCCGTTGCGGTCGGTGCGCTGGGCGCGGGTGATGGTGTGGGTGCCGTCGGCCTTGAGCTCGGTCAGCCAGGAGGTGCCGTCGCCTGTCGTGTCCCAGACGCTCAGGTACCGGCCGGCACCGAGGTCGAGTCCGAGCCAGGTGAAGCGAGGGATCTCCATACCCGGGGTGTCCGACTGGGGGGTCCATTGGCGGTCGAACCAGGTGCGTCCGCTGACGTGGTGAGTGGTGCCGTCGGCGGTGACGGTGCCTGTGGTGGTCAGGCCGGGTAGTGCGTACTGCCCGGTGATCCCGCCGAAGAAGGGGAAGAGCCCGGAGCCGCCGTTGTAGAGCACGGGCTCGTCACGCCGGAGGGTGAGGTGGACCGTCGCGGTGTCCGTGGCGCCGGTGATCTCCAGTTCGTCCAGGTCCCCCCTGATGGCCAGGATCGATGTCCGCACGTGGAGGGAGTCGGCGGACAGCTTCACGGCGTCGAGGCCTTCGGCCGTCTGCCGCTCGCTTTCATCCAGATGATGGTCGGGGCCACGGCCGAGCACAGCCGGCACGTCGCGCCGGAGCTGTGGAGGCGCTACCTCACCCTCCTCCTCGACGGACTGCGCCCCGCCCGGAACAGTCCGACTCCCCTGGCCCACCGGGCACTCGACCCGCACGAATTCGACCAAACCATGTCGTGACGCCCCTGACCGTTCTCGGATACCGCGAACCCCGGCCGACCGATCGGCACCGACCAGCTGCTCGCCCACCGCGGCCTGGACCTCGGCTCCCTCACGACCCGCCACGCCCTCACCGCGGCCACACCCGCCGCTCGCCCCTGAACGTGCCGACGATGTGCCGCTGGTAGCCGCAGTCGCCGCTACGTCACCGTCGACGGCCGACGCGCGCTGCCCGGCACTGGGGACGTACGGCCGGCCCTCAGCCCAGCAGGCACGCTCAGGCGGCCAAGCCGACCGTGGTGAAGTCGATCTCCTTGAGTTCGGGGTTGAACTTGATCAGCTTCTCCTGCTCTTCGGGGTCGTTGTCGGCGATCACGCCGTTGTTGCCGAACCCCAGCCACTGGGAGAAGGCGTTGTACGTCTCGACCTTGTTGGTCGCCGCGGTGACCCCGGCGCGCAGCGTGCGCTACACGACGGCGATCTGTCCAGCCGGTCCGCCGAGGGACTGCAGGCTGATGCCGAGCCAGGCGCGTACGGCCTGGCGGAACGGGATCACGTCATCGTGTTGGGGCGTCGAGGGCATGGTGAAGGAGGTCCTTGGGTGATCGAGGGTGTTCAGCGCGCCCGGCGGGGCGGGGGGTCGGCGGGCAGCCGGATGTGGCGGAAGAGCCGCCACAGAGCGAGGTCGTAGCCGATCTTCGCGACTCCGGCGAACAGGAACGGCGCGGCCAGGCTGACCGATTGCAGTACGCCTGCCAGCGCCGGTCCCAGGGGCCTGGTGAGGTAGCGGGCGGTGTTGGTGATCGCGGCGGCGGCGGTGCGTTCCTCGGGCGGGACCATCGCCATCACGTACGCCTGCCGGGCAGGCACGTCCATCGACGACAGGCAGGCACGCCCGAGCAGGAGGGCGATCGCCGGCGGGAGGGAGGGAGCAAACGGCACCGCGGCCAGCAAGACGTTGGCGGGCAGGTGGGTCAAGACCATCGTGGGCAGCAGCCCGATCCGGTTGGCCACCCGCGGCGCGGCCAGCAGCGAGGCGGTCTGGAGGATCCCGGCCACGGCGAAGGTGATCCCGATCGTGTGGGTGGTGGCCCCGAAGCGGACCGCGAGCCAGTAGCCGACATAGGCCTGGATGACGAACCCGCCGGCGAGGCTGTCGGTGGCGAACAGGCCCGCCAGGCGGGCCACCGGGCCGCGGGAGCGGGCCAGTATGCGCGATTGCGGTAGTCCGGGTGCCGGAGCCGGTGCCGGAGCTTCGACGGTGGCGGGCAGCCGGAGGGTGAGGAGCATTCCGGCGGCGGCTGTGCCGGCCAGAATGCCGCCGAGCAGTCCCCGGTCGGCGGGCAGGCTCCCCAGGAGCGCGCCGAGCGTCCCGGCGACGGCGGCGATAGCGTTGTAGAGGCCGAATCCCCGCACGATCTGCTTCTGGGGGCGCCCGGTGCCGGCCAGCATGACCTGTTCCAGCGTGGTGAACGGCCCGGACTCGATGACCTCGACCGACATCGCTCCGCTGAAGGCGGCCACGGCCAGCAGCCACCAGGGCAGGCCGGTGGCGATGACCAGGCCGCACAGGAGCAGTGCGGCGTACAGGCCCGCGTAGGCACGGCGGCGGCCGAGGCGGTCGCCCCACCGAGCCAGGGCCAGACTGGTGAGAAAGCTGCCGACCAGAATTGCCGCGAGCACCAGACCGACCTCGGTGGCCGACAGCCCATCGCTGCCCATGAGAGCGCCGAGCTGGACGGCGGCCACGCCGTACCCGAGACCGCGAAACGCCTGCGACGTCAGCAGCACGCCCACGGTGCGGTCGTGGGCAGCGCTCATGCCGGTTCGCTAGCCGACACGCTGGCCGGCGAGAGGATGTACGGGAAGGTTCATGGTCCTGATCATGTACCGAAACCCGTCTTTGTGACGACTGTTTTTATGGCATTGGAACCGCCATCTACAACTGGGGGTCGCACTGTCGCAGCACGAGGCCAACTAGCCCTCCCAGAGATCGTCTATCGCTCACAGCCTCACCTCACCACGGGCTTTGATCATTTGAGCCCGTTCTGTCGGTGGGGTCGGGTAAGTTCCCGGATCAATTGATCAGCCGGTCGCGCAGACGCGGGCACTTCCGCCTGCGCTCGCGAGCCGGTCGGGGCGGGAGGTTCTGAGGTCGTGGACGCGGACAGAGCCGCGTGGGAGCAGCGCAGCGTGGTGCGAGTGTTGCCGCCTGTCGAGCCGCGCAAACTGGCGAAGGTGCCCTTCGTCGAGCTGGCCGACGGGCGGTTGCAGGGGGTCGTGTCGAGCGGGTCCGACATCGAGCGGGTCTACGTCTCGTCGATCACCGCCGGCACCCACGCGCTGAGCTGCAGCACCAACAACAACCGGCCGTGCGGCGCGCTGCACGGCTACGCCTGCAAGCACATTCATCAGCTGGCCGACGAGGCGGTCCTGCAGTACGGCCTCGACCGGGTGGCCCGCTACCTGGGGGTGGAGGTGCCGGAGGGCCGCTTCCTGATGTCCTGCGTCAACGGGCCGGTCGAGCGCACCCCCGCGGCCGTGGTGTTCAGCCGGTTCCTGCGTCACCTGGGCTACCTCGAGGTGCCCGGCAGCACGGAGCCGCTGGCCGAGCTGCACTGGTTCCCGGCGATGGGGGCGGTGCGCTGATGCCCAGGCTTCCGGCGGTAAAGGCGGACGAGCTCCATGCAGGGAAGGCGGTGCGGTGATGCTGGACGTACAGCTCGGTGAGCTGCTCGGCGACGCACCCGCAGGGGTCGGCGAGGCACTCGACCTGGTGGCGGGGTTCGACGACGCGCTCACCCACGGGTTCGCCCGGCTCGGCGAGCAGGCGTCCGGGGCGCTGGCCGCCCTTGCGGGCGCGCTGGCAGCCAGCCCGCTCGGTGACCGGATCGGCGAGGCAGCGGAGAAAGTGGCCGCGGGATCGATCGGCGACGAGCACCTCGCGGTGCTGGCCGGCGGGCGGGCGGCGCTGTTCGGAGCGGTGCACGACGCCCTGCTCGCCCGGCTCGACGCGGCGCTGGGCCGCACCCGCGCGGCCTGGGAGCCCGCGGAAGGCGAGATGCGGCCGGACAACGTGCTCGCCGGATGCCGGGGCTGGCTGCGCGAGCTGGCCATCACCGGCTGGCGTGGCGTCGACCACGACCTCGTCTCCTCTTCCGACCCGGCGATCGAGGCGTTGCTGGCCGCGCCCGAGCTGCGCGGGCTGGCGGTGCTGC
>NZ_JBFAMX010000689.1:0-5047 GCF_040659615.1 Nonomuraea sp. NPDC049784 | reverse complement strand
CGCCGATCGTGACGAGCACGCCGCGCAGCGCGTCGATGTAGGTGGCCCGGAGCACGCCCCTGCAGCCGGCCTTGCGCAGCGTTCTGACCGCCTTGGCGTCGACGGGGTCGCAGGAGGTCTGGGGCGAGATGCCGATCCTGCTGGCACGTTCCTGCCCGCCCTGCTCGGCGGAGTACGGCAATGTGGCGGGGAAGATACGTCCGCTGGGCCAGGTGCGCCAGCGCTCGGCGACCTCGTGCCTGGCCGCCGACTGCAGCTCCGCCGCGGTGGGGCCGCGGGTGAGCTCCGCGCCGGCCGCACTGCCCGCCACTCCGGCGGCCACCGCGCAGACCAGGGTCAGCGCGGAGGCCACCACGAGAATGGGCCAGGGCCGAGCGGAGTTCACCCCATCGACCTTAATAGGGACGTCCGGGGAACATCCCCAGAAACCCCTTAGTAGGCGGGCAGGCTCGGGTCTACCGTCTTGATCCAGCTCAGCACGCCGCCACCCACGTGGACGGCGTCGGAGAACCCGGCGTTCTTGACCACGGCGAGCGCCTCGGCCGAGCGCGCGCCGGACTTGCAGTGGAGCACGATGCGCTTGTCCTGCGGCAGCTTCTCCAGGGCCGAGCCGTTGAGGAACTCGCCCTTGGGGATCAGCGTGGCGCCGGGGATGGAGACGATCTCGTACTCGTTCGGCTCGCGGACGTCGACGAGGAAGATGCTCTCGCCGCGGTCCTGCATGCCCTTGAGCTCCAGCGCGGTGATCGTGGAGCCGGTGGCGGCCTCGGCGGCCTCGTCGGAGATCGCGCCGCAGAACGCCTCGTAGTCGTCGAGCAGCTGGGTGACCGTCGGGTTCTTGCCGCACAGGACGCACTCAGGATCCTTGCGGACCTTGACGTCGCGGTACTTCATCTCCAGGGCGTCGTAGATCATCAGCCGCCCGACCAGCGGGTCACCGATGCCCGTCAGCAGCTTGATGGCCTCGTTGACCTGGATGGAGCCGATCGAGGCGCACAGCACGCCCAGCACGCCGCCCTCGGCGCACGACGGCACCATGCCGGGGGGCGGGGGCTCCGGGTAGAGGCAGCGGTAGCAGGGCCCGTGCTCGGCCCAGAACACGCTGGCCTGACCGTCGAAGCGGTAGATCGAGCCCCAGACGTACGGCTTGCCGAGCAGCACCGCCGCGTCGTTCACCATGTAGCGCGTGGCGAAGTTGTCGGTGCCGTCGACGATGAGGTCGTAGCCGGAGAAGATCTCCATGACGTTTTCCGTGGTCAGCGCCGTGTTGTGGATGACGACATCGACCAGCGGGTTGATCTCGCGGACTGACGCCGCGGCGCTCTCGGCCTTCAGCCTGCCCACATCGGACTGGCCGTGGATGATCTGGCGCTGCAGGTTGGACTCATCGACCACGTCGAAGTCGATGATGCCGAGGGTGCCGACGCCCGCCGCCGCGAGGTACATCAGCGCGGGCGAGCCCAGGCCCCCGGCGCCGACACACAGCACCTTGGCGTTCTTCAGCCGCTTCTGCCCCGCCATGCCCACATCGGGGATGATCAGGTGGCGCGAGTAGCGGCGCACTTCGTCGACGGTCAGCTCTGCGGCCGGCTCGACCAGCGGTGGCAACGACACTTTCTACGCTCCCGTTCCAGGGGGTCCTATCTCACCTTGAAACCTAGCTGGCGAGTGGGGCATTCCCCAATCGAGTCTCACCGATCAGACGGCGTGCTTCCGCCGCCACGACCTGCGGCATCTCCATCATCGCCACGTGCCCCGCCGTCTGCAGCAGCACGAGCCTGACCTGCGGGAACGCACGGTACGCCTTCGCGGCCATGGCGGGCCGGACGAGGCGGTCGTGCCTGCCGTGCACAATCAGGGTCGGGGCCTTGACCTTGGCCGCCTGGCGCCACAGGTTGTCCTCGCCGCGGCGGAAGTACTCGGCCACGATGCCCCGGGCCGAGCCGATCATGGCCTCACCGGCGTGTGGGAGGTCGTCACGTCTGCGGAGCTCGTCGATCGCGTCGCGCAGGCGTATGGGATGGACGCTGTTGGCGTTCGCCCAGACCATGGCCATGGAGGCGTTGATGCGCTGCTCGGCGGGGACCAGGGAGAGTCGGCTCGCCACCCATTCGCCGAGCACGGGGATCGCGGCGGCGGCGATGCGGACGGGGCCGTACCTGGGGAGCAGGTCGGGCAGGGCCGGGGAGACCAGCGTGAGCGAGCGGACCAGGTCGGGACGGCCGGCGGCGACCCTGACGGCGATCGCGCCGCCGAGCGAGTTGCCGAACAGGTGGGCCGGGCCGGTGTGCTCCATCAGTTCGGTCACGGCTCTGGCGTGGCCGGCGACGGTGTAGTCGCCGTCGGACGGGGCGGGCGAGAACCCCGCCCCTGGGAGGTCGAGGGCGTGGCCGGTGACGGTGTCTTTGAGCTCACCCATGAGATCGGTCCAGTTGGTGGCCGACCCGGCCAGGCCGTGCACGAAGACGGCCTGCTCGCCCGGGCCCTCGCCCGTCGATCGGACGTGCACCGAGCCGATCATGCGTCCCGGCCAGTGCGGGATCGGCTCCGCCATCATGCGTCCCCCTTGTCGTTTCGCGAACGTCTCTTCTCGTTCCCTCAACGATAACCATCGGGCCTGGGTGGGGTCTGAATTCCCTACAGAGCGGTTTCTTTATCCACCTTTCGGACATCTAGCGCATATGCCCCGAGCGCGGACAGGGGGACGTCACGCTCTTCAGCCGTATCACCGCGGGCCTGGCAGCCGCGGCCATCGCAGGAGGAGGGCTCGTCGCGGCGAGTGACACCGACCCCACGAGCGCCAGCCGCGGTCCTCGACCATCCCCGATGCAAGTACGGGGTGCGGCACGTCAAGACCGGGCTCAACGTCCGGGCCCGGCCCGGCGGGCGGATCGTCGACCAGCGCGGCAGATGCTAGCCGGACCCCTGCGGCCGCGGACCCTTCGTGTGGGTTCGCGGCCTTTTGTGTGCGCTCTGACCGCAACAGGGATGTCACCGCGCGGGACCCGCTCTGATCAATGCGGACATATCAGCCTATTTAGTTTCAAAAATGTCTAATGGATCTCATGCCAGACTAAGAGTGAGGTAAAAGCTGTAGTCCCCCGTTTGTGGCAGTCAAGGCCGGAAAACATGACAACCAAGCGGTACTCAGCGTGACAGCATGGACACTCACCGTTAAGGCGGAGCGAGTCGAGACGCGGGCATTGAGCACCGCCAGCAAGCGGAAGACATCCTCTGGGACGGCAGACCGCCGCCCCAGACAATGATGGCCGCCGTGGCGCAATAACGCATCCAGCCGGCAACACCGGTGAGCGTCAGCATGCCTGCCCTCACAACCATGGCGAAATGCGAACGCCGCCGCCGACGCGCGCCGGCATCACGGCAATAAATATGTTCGCGGCTCTTCGCACCTCGGAGCGGCATCGCAAGCGAGGACATCACGGCTCGCGATACCGGCACGGCCAATAAGGAGTCCGGCCGGCACGACGACCAATGCCACTTACGACCGTTTTCCATCGCGGAAAAATCGGACATATCGTGCCATTTCATTGGATAGATGTCTAATGCGAGCAAGAAGAGTGTTAATGCATAGCAAAATAGGGTGATTCCTGTTTGCCTGCCCACCGCCTCGGAAATGACTTTCAGCGGATGACTCTTCAGCAGCCGTCCAGGGACCTGTTTTCAGGGAATCCGAAAACGTCGAGAACGGGGCAACAGATCCTTTAGGGGGAAAACGCAATGCCCAACCTCAAGAGTGTTATGGCGGGTCTCGCCGTCAGCACGGTGCTGACCGGCGGCGTGGTCGGCCTGGGCGCCACCTACGCAGACGCCACCACCCAGTTCACCGGCGGGAACTTCCTCACCGGCGACGACGACGATGACGACGACGCCATCTTCTTCACCAACGACGACGATGACGATGACAATGACGACCGAGGCTTCGAGGAGCTCTTCCCGCTCCTCTTCGCCAACGGCGGCTTCAACAACGGCAACAACGGCAACGTCGGCAACCGTGGTTGCCGTCGGGGCGGGGGCGGATGGAGGTCCAACCGTCGCCACGTCTGCGTCACCGTCAGCAACGACAACATCAACTTCAACACCAACCGTAGGAGGGACAGGCGCGACGAGCGGGAGAAGGACCACCGCGAGTTCAAGAAGAAGAACCACCACGAGAACAACGACGAGTAATCGGGTGCCGACGACACAGGGATGAGTGCCCGTCTTCATAGTTGGTCATTGTTTCCAGAAAGTGGATTCGGCCGGTGAATTACGGGCTCTCGGGAGCGGTCCGCGTTTTCTGCGCGGTTCGGCCTGAGATTCATTCTCCTCGTCTCCTCGAAAATTCCTGGTGAGGGCTCCGCCGGCATCGGCCGGGGAGCCCTCACTGCGAACCTCGTTCCCTTTCTCGTTATTCAGCGCGCCGGGGGGATGGCGGCCATGCATGGCCCGCTTTTCCTGGACCATAGAAATCATCTACTATCGGGAAAGACTGAATAATTCCGGTTTGTCGACTATTCGGCCGGAAATATACAGAACACGGAAGGTTTTACTCAGCGGCCATTCCGAGTCATTTCCCGACATCCCGGCTACGCCGTTTTCGGGAAATGTCGAAACGGGGCAATCGATCCTTTAGGAGGAAAACGCAATGCCCAAGCTCAAAAGTATTATGGCGGGCCTCGCCATCGGTACGGCGCTGACCGGCGGCGTGGTCGCCGCCGGCGCGGCGACGTCCGCGGCCAGCGCCGGTACCGCCCAGGTCAGCACCGGCGCGCCAGTCCTCATCGGGGGACATGGTTGCGGCTGGGGTCGCTGCGGCGGGGGCGGCTGGTGGCGCAGGCACCACCGTAACGACCGCGTAGATGTCCACGTCTTCAACAGAAACTGGAACTTCAGCCACGACGACCTGCGTCAGAGGTTCCACGACTTCGACAAGGAATTCGAAAAGTTCAAGTTCGAGGACGAGGACCACGATGACGACGGCGGCGACGGCGGCGGCGGCGGTGGCGGCGGCGGTGGTGGCGGCGGCGGTGGCGGCGGTGGCGGTGGT
>NZ_JBFAMX010000688.1:0-5055 GCF_040659615.1 Nonomuraea sp. NPDC049784 | reverse complement strand
CGCCGCCCGACCTGCCCGGCACCCTGATCAGCACGCCGTCGCGCTCCAGCGTGGCCAGCGCCTGCCTGAGCGTCATCCTGCTCACGCCGAGCCGCCCGGCCAGCTCCCGCTCGCCGGGCAGCCGGTCGCCCGGCTCCATCTCGCCGCTGGAGATCGACTCGAGCAGCCACCGCTCGATCTGCACGTGCGCGGGGACTCCCGTGCCACGCTCCAGCTCAGGCGGTGTCCCGACCACACGCGCATCTTGACACGGGCTCGGCCGCAAACGCGAAATGCGGGCCGCTCATCCAGGCCTAGCCGACGTCGGAGTTGCGGTCGGTTGCGGCGGGACGTGCCCGCTACGCCGCTAGTCGGAGCCGGACAGGCGCCGCAGCCGCTCCGCCGCCTCCCCGAACTCGCTGATCATGTCGTAGACCACCTCGCGGGCCGGCTTGACCTGGTCGAGCTGGCCCACCACCTGGCCCACGAAGTAGTTGACGAGCTCCAGCGCCCCCGGATCGCCCTTCTCGGCCGCCGCCTCGATGCGGGCCATCGCGCCCTCGGCCACCAGCAGTTGCAGCGGCATCCCCAGGGGACCGGGGCTCTCCTGGCCGGAGTCCCACTCCTCCGTCCAGGCCGATTTGAGCTGCCGGGCCGGCTTGCCCGTACGGGACGTGGACCGGACCGTGTCCAGCGACGAGGCGGCCAGCAGCTTGCGCTTGACCGAGGGCGAGGTCTCCGCCTCCTCCGTGGTCAGCCAGACCGAGCCGCACCACACCCCCTCGGCGCCGAGGGCCATGGCCGCCGCCATCTGCCGGCCCGACGCGATCCCGCCCGCCGCCAGCACGGGGATCGGGGCCACCGCGTCCACGACCTGCGGCACCAGCACCATCGTGGAGACCTCGCCGGTGTGCCCGCCCGCCTCGGTGCCCTGCGCCACGATGAGGTCCGCGCCCGCCGCCACCTGCCTGCGGGCGTGCTCCACCGTGCCGACTAGCGCGGCCACCGGCACGCCCGCCTCCCTGGCCTTGGCGACCATCTCGGGCGGAGGCGGCCCAAGCGCGCTGGCGATGAGCCCGATCGGGTGCTTGAGCGCCACGTCGATCAGCCCCGTCGCCCCGGCCGCCGTCACCCGCCTGCCGATCTCGTCCGCCACCGCCGTCAGCGGCTGAACGGGGGCGCTCACGCCGTACTTGGACAGGAGGTGGGTGACGAAGTCTCGGTGACGGTCGGGGACGAAGTCCATGAGGTGCGCCTGCCGGTCGAGCGCGGATGCGTCGAGCTTGCCTGGCACGAGCACGTCCACGCCGTACGGCCGACCGCCCACCTGCCCGTCGATCCAGGTCAGCTCGGTGTCGAGCTGCTCGGGCGAGTACGCGATCGCGCCCAGCACCCCGAACCCGCCCGCGTTCGTGACGGCGGCCACGACGTCGCGGCAGTGGCTGAAGGCGAACAACGGGAACTCGATGCCCAGGCGCTCACAGATGGCGGTCCGCATGATTCGACGCTATCCGGCAGAAGCTTGTTCGGTCCATCCCTCGGTTGTTCCCGCTTCGCCCGGGTCCGGCCTGCCCCGACGCCTTGCTCCTGGCCCTGCGCGTGCTCGTGCTGCGCCTGCGGTCCGTCCAGGTGCCCCGCCCGCTATGTCCCATTGCCGCCTGGCCGCCGCACGAGTTGCGCCGTCGTGCCTCTCGCCGGCCCGGCGCTGGGTGTGCTGCGGGCGGGTGGCTGTCCCGATGCCCGGATCGTGGTCGCCCGCACGGGGTGAGCGGGGTCCCTGGGCGTGTGGTGGGCGGGACGCGGAGTCAGGAGGCGGTGGCGCGGCGGTTCAAGGGGATGGGGAGGGAAGGGTTGTGCCAGCCGAGCTCCGGCGTGTAGCCGCGTACCAGCTTGGCCGGGACGCCGGCGACCACGCTGTGGTCCGGGAACGTGCCGCGGACCACCGCCCCGCCCGCCACCACGCACTGGCGGCCCAGCGTCGTGCCGGGGAGGATGATCGCGCCGGCCCCCAGCCACGAGCCGGAGCCGATCGAGACCGGGCTGTTGCGGGGCCACTGGCGCCCGATCGGGACGTCAGGGTCGTCGTAGACGTGGTTCTGGTCGGTGATGTACACGTACGGACCAGTGAAGACGTCTTCGCCGATGTCGACCGACTGATGGGCCACGATGTGCGAGCCGCGGCCGATCGAGCAGCCGCGGCCGATGCGGAGGATCGAGTCGGGCCCGAGGTCCGGACCTGGCATCATGCCGCACGAGATCGACACACGCTCGCCGATGAGCGTGTGGTCGCCGATCTCGATCCACTGCTCGCCGAAGATCGCGCCCGGGGGGAAGGCGATGCTGACTCCGTCGCCGAGCCGGCGGAATTGGTAGCCCGCGGGACTCAACGGAGTGATGGCGCCCGCGCTGCGGATCGCCCCGTAGGCACGGTGAATCAGCGTGCCCACTGCCCGCCGTACTAATGACATAAGGACCAAAGTTACCCGCTAGGTTAAACCGTTCGGGCATGTCGGGGGCGTTGTTTGATATCCTGAGAGCCCGTGGACAGTTCGACCACACCTCGAGCCACGGGAGCCCCTTTGCGCAGCGCATCGCAAACCAAGCATCTGTTCGTCACCGGCGGTGTCGCCTCCAGTCTCGGCAAGGGGCTCACGGCCTCCAGCCTCGGTCGCCTGCTCAAGGCACGCGGTCTCAGGGTCACCATGCAGAAGCTGGACCCGTACCTGAATGTCGACCCAGGGACCATGAACCCGTTCCAGCACGGCGAGGTGTTCGTCACCGACGACGGCGCGGAGACCGACCTCGACGTCGGCCACTACGAGCGTTTCCTCGACACCGACCTGCACGGCTCGGCCAATGTGACCACCGGGCAGATTTACTCCAATGTCATCGCCAAGGAGCGGCGGGGCGAGTATCTGGGCGACACCGTCCAGGTCATCCCGCACATCACGAATGAGATCAAGGACCGGATCAGGGGCATGGCCGGTCCTGAGGTGGATGTGGTCATCACCGAGGTGGGGGGCACGGTCGGCGACATCGAGTCGCTGCCGTTCCTGGAGGCCGTGCGGCAGATCAGGCACGAGGTCGGGCGCGACAACGTGTTCTTCCTGCACGTGTCGCTGCTTCCGTACATCGGCCCCTCGGGCGAGCTCAAGACCAAGCCGACCCAGCACAGCGTGGCGGCGCTGCGCAGCATCGGTATCCAGCCGGACGCGATCGTGCTGCGCTCCGACCGGCCCGTGCAGATAGCGATCAAGCGCAAGATCAGCCTCATGTGCGACGTGGACGAGGACGCCGTCGTCTCCTGCGTGGACGCGGCCTCGATCTACGACATCCCGAAGGTGCTCCACTCCGAAGGGCTCGACGCGTACGTGGTGCGCCGGCTCGGCCTGCCGTTCCGCGACGTCGACTGGAAGGAGTGGGAGCAGCTCCTGCGCCGGGTGCACCGGCCGGCGAAGGAGGTCACGATCGCCCTGGTCGGCAAGTACATCGACCTGCCGGACGCGTACCTCTCGGTCACGGAGGCCCTGCGGGCCGGCGGGTTCGCGAACGACGCGCGCGTCAACATCCGCTGGGTCAAGAGCGACGACTGCGAGACCCCCGAGGGCGCCGAGCGTGAGCTCGACGGTGCGGACGGCGTGCTGATCCCCGGCGGGTTCGGCGTGCGCGGCATCGAGGGCAAGATCGGCGCGATCCGCCACGCCCGCGAGGGCAAGATCCCGCTGCTCGGCATCTGCCTCGGCATGCAGGGCATGGTCATCGAGGCCGCCCGCAACATGGCCGGCATCGAGGACGCCAACTCCGCCGAGTTCGACCCCGACACCAAGCACCCGGTCATCTCCACCATGGCCGACCAGGAGGATGTCGTCGCCGGCGAGCGCGACATGGGCGGCACCATGCGGCTGGGCATCTACACCGCCAAGCTGGGCGAGGGCACCCTGGCCAGGCAGCTGTACGCCGGCAAGGCCAAGGCCGACGAGCGCCACCGCCACCGCTACGAGGTCAACAACGCCTACCGCGAGCAGCTCGAGAAGGTCGGCCTGGTCTTCTCCGGCCTGTCGCCCGACGGCCGGCTGGTCGAGTACACCGAGCTGCCCTCCGACATCCACCCGTTCTTCATCGGCACCCAGGCCCACCCCGAGTTCCGCTCGCGCCCCACGCGGGCCAACCCGATGTTCAAGGGCCTCATCACCGCCGCCCTGGAATACGCGGACGCCCGGGTCGGCGCGAAGGTGGGCCAGTGAACGTAGAAGACATGCCCGAGACCTGGGACGTGGTCGACTCCAAGGAGCGGTTCCGGGGCCACGTCATCAAGGTGGTCACGGACACGGTGAAGATGCCCCGCGACGAGGTCGCCGAGCGCGACTACGTGGTGCATCCGGGCGCGGTCGCCGTGCTCGCGCTCGACGACCAGGACCGGGTCCTGATGATCAGGCAGTACCGCCACCCCACCCGCATGCTGATGTGGGAGCTGCCCGCCGGGCTCCGCGACGTCGAAGGCGAATCGCTCGTCGCCGGTGCCGCCCGCGAGCTCGCCGAGGAGGCCGGCTACCGCGCCGACACCTGGCACACGCTCATCGACCTGTGCTCCTCGCCCGGCATGAGCGACGAGCGGATCAGGGTGTTCCTCGCCCGCGACCTGACCAAGGTCGAGACCGACTTCGTCCACCGGCATGAGGAAATCGACATGCCGGTCGAGTGGGTGCCGCTGCCGGACGCGGTCGAGAAGGCGCTCATGGGAATGATCCACAATTCCCCGGCCGTGGCCGGTATTCTCGCCGCGTACGCGGCTTCGGTTGAGGGGTTCGCCCTGTTGCGCCCCGCCGACGCCCCTGAGGCGTGACGGAAGGACCAGCTCGTGGAGGCGGTGCTCTCCAGCTACCTCGCCCATCTGGCGGTGGAGCGGGGCCTCGCTGCCAACACGCTCGCGTCCTACCGCCGTGACCTGCGGCGATACGTCGAACACCTGCAGGCGCGCGGCCGGTTGAAGCTCGATGAGGTGGGGGAGGCCGACGTGCTGGCCTTCCTCGCCTCGCTGCGCGAGGGCGACGGCGAGCACCCCGCGCTCGTCGCCAG
>NZ_JBFAMX010000687.1:0-5074 GCF_040659615.1 Nonomuraea sp. NPDC049784 | reverse complement strand
GGCCGAGGGAGAACGCGATCGCCAGCGGGACGGCGGTGAGGGCGTCGGCCAGGTTGTGCAGGGTGTCGCCGAGCAGCGCGACCGAGCCGGAGGCGCCGCCGAGAGCCTCGCGCCGCTGCGCCCGCACCCAGGCACGGAGAGCGCCACCAAGAACATGCTGATGGGCACGCCGATCGCGCTGATGGAACGGGCGCGAGAGATGATCCGCAAGGGGCTCGGCAAGCACACCTGACACTTCGACGCAGAGCGAAATGTCGAGGTATTAGCGTCATATGCATGGAGTACATCGCTCGTGACGCCGACATAGCGCCCGTCGCCGCGCTCATCGCGGACCCGACCAGGGCGGCCATGCTGACCGCCCTGCTCGACGGGCGGGCGCTGGCGGCGGGGGAGCTGGCCAGGATGGCCGGGGTGAGCGCCGCCACCGCGAGCGCCCATCTGGCCAGGCTGCTCGACGGCAGGCTGGTCGACGTCGTGCGCCAGGGCCGCCACCGCTACTACCGCCTGGCCGGGCACGACGTGGCCGAGGTGCTGGAGGTGCTGGCCAGGGTCAGCGCCCGCCCGCCTGTGCGGTCGCTGCGCCAGTCCAGGCAGGCCAGGCTGCTGGAGGAGGCCCGCACCTGCTACGACCACCTCGCAGGACGGGCCGGTGTGAGCCTGCTCGACCGGCTCAGGGAGGGCGGCTACTACGCGGCGTACGACCTGACCGACACGGGTGAGCGGCTGCTGACCGGTCTCGGCGTGGACGTCGCGGGCGCACGGCGGTCGAGGAGGCGGTTCGCGCCCGAGTGCCTGGACTGGACCGAGCGCAGGTCACATCTCGGCGGGGCGCTGGGGGCGGCGATCACGGAGGTGCTGTTCGAGCGGGGCTGGTACCGGCGCGGGAAGGTGCCCAGGGCGGTGGCTCTCACCGAGGAGGGCAGGGAGGGGCTGTCGGTGTTGTTCTCGCGTAAGGAGCTAACATCGGGTACGCCGGTTACCTAGCAGCGAGAGAGACGCACCATGCGCGACAACGAAGTCGTGAACGTCGGGCCCGAACCCCTGTCCTTCGACGACGTCATCAAGGTGGCCCGTCACGGAGCCCCCGTACGCCTCACCGACGACGCCCTGGCCGCCATCTCGGCGGCCCGCCAGCGGGTGGACGAGCTGGCCGAGAGCCCGGTCCCCGCGTACGGCATCTCGACGGGCTTCGGCGCCCTGGCCACGCGGCACATCGACCCGGCGCTGCGCGCCCAGCTCCAGCGCTCCCTGGTGCGCTCCCACGCGGCGGGCAACGGCCCCGAGGTCGAGACCGAGGTCGTGCGCGCGCTCATGCTGCTGCGCCTGCACACGCTGGCCACCGGCCACACCGGCATCAGGCCGACCACGGCCAAGACCCTGGCCGCGCTGATCAGCGCGGGGATCACGCCGATCGTGCACGAGTACGGCAGCCTCGGCTGCTCCGGCGACCTGGCCCCGCTGGCGCACGTCGCGCTGACGCTGATGGGCGAGGGCGTCGTACGCGATAAATCTGGAAATATCAAGCCAGCCGGCGAGGCCCTCAAGCAGGCCCAGATCGACCCGGTCGAGCTGGCCGCCAAGGAGGGACTGGCGCTCATCAACGGCACGGACGGCATGCTCGGCATGCTCATCCTGGCCATCGAGGACCTCACCAGGCTCGTCAGGACCGCCGACGTGAGCGCCGCGATGAGCGTGGAGGCGCTGCTCGGCACCGACCGGGTGTTCATGCCGGAGCTGCAGGCGCTGCGGCCGCACCCCGGCCAGGCGCTGTCCGCCGCCAACATGACCAAGGTCCTGCGCGAGTCCGGCATCATGGCCAGCCACCGCGACCCGGAGGCCTGCACCCGCGTCCAGGACGCCTACTCGCTCCGCTGCGCCCCACAGGTCGCCGGGGCCGTCCGCGACACGATCGCGCACGCCGCCACCGTGGCCGGATGGGAGCTGGCCAGCGCCGTGGACAACCCCGCCGTGCTGGCCGACGGCCGCGTCGAGTCCAACGGCAACTTCCACGGCGCGCCCATCGCGTACGTGCTGGACTTCCTGGCCGTCGCGGCCGCCGACCTGGCCTCGATGTCCGAACGGCGCACCGACCGGTTCCTGGACGTGGCCCGCAACCACGGGCTGCCCGCGTTCCTGGCCGACGACCCCGGCGTGGACTCGGGCCACATGATCGCCCAGTACACGCAGGCGGCCATCGTCTCCGAGCTGAAGCGCCTGGCCGTGCCCGCCAGCGTGGACTCCATTCCCAGCTCGGCCATGCAGGAGGACCACGTGTCCATGGGCTGGTCGGCGGCGCGCAAGCTGCGCAGGTCGGTGGACGGGCTCACCCGCGTGCTGGCCATCGAGGTGCTCACCGCCGCCCGCGCGATCGACCTGCGCGCCCCGCTGGAGCCCGCGCCCGCCACGGCGGCCGTGGTCAGGGCGCTGCGCGAGACCGTGCCCGCGCCGGGCCCCGACCGGTTCCTGGCGCCGGAGATCGACTCCGCCGTGCGCCTGGTGGCCGACGGCGCCGTCGTGGCGGCCGCCGAGTCGGTCACTGGCCCCCTGGCCTGAACAGGGCCTAGCCGGGGAGCGCGACGATCACGTCCACCTCCAGCAGCAGTCCCGGCATGAACAGCTTCGACACCTCCACGGTCGTGCTGGCCGGGGGCGTGCCGGTGATGTACTTCCTGCGCACCTGCCCGTACTCGACGCGTTTGTCCATGTCCGTCAGGTACGTCCGCATGAACGCGATGTCGTCGAACGTCGCCCCCTGATCGGCGAGGATGCGCGAGATGACCTGGAAGACGTGCTCGGCCTGCGCCGTCTTGGACCCTTCGCCGACGATGTTCCCCTGCTCGTCGAAGGCGGCCTGGCCGGAGACGTAGAGCATGTCGCCGACGCGCACGGCGTGCGAGTAGAAGCCGTTCGTGGCCGGGATCGTCGAGAGGTTCAGCGGCACCGCACGGTGGGCCGGGCCTCCTCCCGCGTGCTCGGCGATGGCCGTCAGGTCGCGCTCGCCCAGCCCGGCCGCCCGCGCCTCCTGCAGCCTGGCCCGGGCCGCCGTGGCCATGGACGAGCCTTCCCAGGCGCCCAGCTCCAGGTCCTTGGCCGCGTGGGCCAGGGAGTAGCGGGTCTCGGCCGACGGCACGCGCAGCCGCTCCGCCAGCGTGCCCAGCGGGGTGCCCGACAGCACGTCGATCAGCGCGCCACGGTCCACGCCGTGCGCCTCGCCGTACGCGAAGGTCTCCGCCAGCAGCACCTGGGCGGGCACGAGCGCGCTCATGACGGCTAGCTTCATGGCCGCGCCCGCCCCCAGCGGACCGAGCTCCCGTACGGTCCCGAACACCGACAAGACCTCGCGGCAGCCCGCCACGTCGCCCCCGGCCAGCCCCCCGGCCAGCACGGTCAGCGTGCCGTCGGCCGCGGGCCCCACGCTGCCCAGCACCGGAGCGTCCACCAGTCCCACCTCGGCAGGCAGCAGCGCGCGCAACTCGCGCACCGCCTCTGGGCCGATCGTGGACATCTCCACCACCGTGGCGCCGGGCCGCAGACCCGGCAGCGCCGCCGACAGCACCTCCCGCACCGCGGCCGGGTCGCTGAGCACGGTGATGACCAGCGCGGCCCCGTTCACCGCCTCCGCCGCGGACACGCCGCTCCCGCGCCGCCACGTCGTCACCTTGTGCCCGGCCTGCTCCAGCCGCCGGGCCATGGGGACGCCCATGCGTCCCTGTCCAAGAAAAGCGATCACGCGCTCAGTGAACTGGAATCACAAGGCATTCCACAAACGACTAGATTGCATACCAGCCATGCTTAATGTGAATGCCTTTGACGCCGGTGCCCTGCGGCTGTTCCACGAGGTCGCCGAGAGCGGCTCGATCACCGCCGCCGCCGAGCTGCTCGGATACACCCAGTCGGCGGTCTCCCGCCGCGGGCTCGATCGCGCTGAGCAGGCTCGATCCGGCCGATCCGGTCCTTGACACGATGACGTTCGGGAGCTGGCTGGCGACGCACGGACAGCGGGCTCCGGTGCGTCAGGCGCTCTGGGACCTGCTCGCGGTGGCGGCCCTGAACACGGGGGTCGAGGAGGCCGCGCTCGGCCCGGCGGTCAAGGTGTTCAAGACCGCACTGCTCGGCCGGCCGGACGCCGCGGACCTGGGCATCCCCCTGGTTCCCCTCGGCGAGCTGCACGACACCGCCGCCAGGGCCGCCATCACGCGGCGCGGCGGCGCCGTACGCCTGTCGGCGAAGGTCACGGCCATCGAGCCGGGCCCGGCCGTCATCGTGGACGGCACCAGGATCAAGGCGTCGGCGGTCGTCGTGGCGACGCGCCACGAGCAGGCCGCGAAGCTGGTCCCGCCGGGGGCGGCGCCCGGCCAGGACAAGTGGGGCGCCCTCGACGCGAGCCCGATCATCAACGTCCACGCGGTCTACGACCGGCCGGTCATGCGGGTGCCGTTCGTCGCGGTCACCGGCTCGCCGGTGCAGTGGGTGTTCGACAAGACGCGCGTCGCCGGGCTCCGCGAGGGGCAGTACCTGGCGGTGTCCGTGTCGGTCGCGGACACCTGGATCGAGCGGCCGACCGCGGACATCCGCGAGGTCTTCGTCCCGGCGCTGCGATCGGTGTTCCCGGCCGCGCGCCAGGCCCGGATGACCGACTTCTTCGTCACCAGGGAACGGCGCGCGACGTTCCGCCAGGCCCCCGGCAGCGGGGCCCTCCGCCCGCGGAGCGCCACGCGCTGGCCCGGCCTCTACCTCGCCGGCGCCTGGACCGACACCGGCTGGCCCGACACGATGGAAGGGGCCGTGCGCAGCGGACTTCACGCCGCCGGCCTGGTCAGGCAGCACATACGAGACAAGGAGATCGTGCCATGACCCTGACCCTGCCGCCCGCCGAGGCCGCCCGCGAGCTCGTCGAGCCGGTGCTGCGCGAGGCCGTCGACCGCCTCGACCCGCACACCGCGCGCGTCGCCCGCTACCACTTCGGCTGGACCGACGGCGCCGGGCAGCCCCGCGCCGCCGGCGGCAAGGCGCTGCGGCCCACGCTCGCGGTGCTGTCGGGCCGGGCGGCGGAAGCGGACATCGCGGGGTGCCT
>NZ_JBFAMX010000686.1:0-5123 GCF_040659615.1 Nonomuraea sp. NPDC049784 | reverse complement strand
CCAATCTGGTGGTCGCGCTGGCACCCGGGCTGGGTGGGGGGGGCCCCCACCAGCCCCCGGGGGGGCGCGGACCGCGGGGGCGCGAGGCGGCCGAGCGGGCCGCACTGCTGGTCGACCCCGGCCCGCAGCAGCAGCGCGGGCGAGGTGCGGGCCAGCCGCTCCACCGCGCCGGCGATCGGTTCGTACGCCTGCCGTGCCGGATCCGTGCACCGCCCCGCCAGCACCGTGAACTGCCGCTTGAGCGCCCGCCTGGCCACCTCCGAAGCCAGCCGGGTCTTGCCGACCCCCGGGTCGCCCTGGAGGATCACCAGCCCGCTGCCGAACTCGGCCGCCGCCAGCTCCCCGTCGAGCGCCCGCAGCTGCTCGTCCCTGCCGACGAACGGCAGCACGTGGCCGTCGTCCAGCCACGGGGCCAGCCCGCCGGCCTGGTGGTGGTCCGCGCTCTGCCAATGCAGCTCGTACGTGTGCATCGGCTCGCGCAGCCCCTTGCCGGGCAGCCGCCCCAGATCCTTGAACTCGTGCCGGCTCCGCCCCTGCGCCAGCCGCCGTACGAGATCGGTGCAGAGCACCTGGCCGCCCTCGGCGATGGCGACCAGGCGGGCCGCCTCGACGGTCGGCAGCCCGCTGACGTCGTCGTGGCCCCAGGCCACGTCGCCCGCGGCGAGCGCGGCCCTGATGGAGATCTTCTCCATGGCCCGCTCGTTCTCGTCGGCCACCGCCTGCTCCACCGCGATGACGGCGTCGAGCCCGGCCGTGGCCGAGTCGAAGACGGCCATCAGCCCGTCGCCCAGGCTCTTGGTGAAGGTGGCGCCGTTGGCGGTCACCACCGAGCGGAGCAGCTGGTAGAGGCGTCGGAAGACGACGTTGGCGCGTTCCTCGCCGAGCCTGATCCGCATGGCGGTGGAGCTGACCACGTCGGTGAAGAGGATCGTCGCCGTGGTCAGCGTGCCTGGCGCGTGGGGAGCGGTCACCTGTGCGGCCCTCCCCGGACAGGGGCTCGCAGTGTCTTGCGTACGGTGCGGCGGATCGCGCGCGTCTTCACCGCCGGGCGGGACTGCCTGATCCGCCACGCGCCGGCCAGCTCCTCGGGGATCCGGAACGCCGCCTGCCCGTCGGAGTGGCGGTCGATCAGGGCGATCACGATCTGCCGCCCGACCCTGCGCACCAGCCAGCGAACCACGCCGTCGACCGGCCCGGCCAGCTTCGAGTGCCGGTTCGCCGCGCGCGCCACCGTGAACAGCCCCGTGAACCACCAGGCGGGCTTGGGCACGCCCAGGAGCTCTGGCACCCGGTCGGCGCCGTACTTGGCGTCGCGGAAGACCCAGTGCACCAGGCTGCGCGGCAGCTTGCGCCACCCCAGGTGCATGAACCCCTCCATCTCCTCCAGCAGCCTGGCCATCAGCCGGCGGCCCTCGTCGCTGGACTCGTACAGGCGGCCCAGGCGCTCGCTGACCGGCTCGACGTCATCGAGCGTGAGCGGCCGGTCGCGGCAGGCCTCCACGCCCATGAGATGGCCGAACACACTCCACGTGTAGAGGTGGGCCGCGCGCTGCTCCTCGGAGAGCGTCACGCCCATGCTCTCCAGAGCCTCCCATGTCACCACGGAGAAGTCGAAGATGGTGGCCAGCAGGAGCTCCTGGTTGACCGGCGGGCCGAAGCGTGCGGTGTCCCAGTGGTCAGCGAAGCGCTCGTTCACCAGCGCGCGCACGAACGAGTGCAGGATCCGCAGCCCGATCGCCGTGGTGTGGCCGGGACGGCCGGGCTCCAGGCTGTTGACGGCCTTCAGCCCCATCACGTCGACCAGCATCTGCCCGGTCTCGGCCACCCGGCGGGTGAGGCCGTGCGTGGCCAGCCGCGAGACGCCGGCCAGCACCTTGGCGCTGGAAACCTCCACGTACGCCATCGGCAGGCACTTGCAGAACAGCGCGGCCGACTGGTAGAGCCCGTAGTCGGCGAACACGGCCTGCCCCTTGGCCAGCAGCTCGCGGTCGTCGCCCCACTCGGGTAAGTCCGCGGCGAAGTCGATGGCCGCGAAGATCTCGGAGGCGGGCGGCTCGCCCGAGGGCGCCCTGGCCTCCCGCTTGGCCGCCGCCAGCTCCTGGACCACCGCCTTCACCAGCTCGAGCGGCCCTGTCCCCGCGGGCTGGTCGTCCAGATAACCGGCCACCACCTTGTCGATGTCCGGGTCGGCCTGCTGCCTCAGCTGGCGGAATCTCTCCTCCGGCCAGCGCTCTTGATCGTTCATCTACCCCGTACTCCAGATCTCGGTCAGAGGCCACCCCGTTTCCGCAGGGCGGCGACATCCAGCAGCGTGATCGTGCGGCCTTTGACGGCGATGAGGTTCCTCGAGACGAGGGACTGCAGCGCCCGGTTGACCGCCGGCCGCGACGCTCCGATCAGCGCGGCGAGGTCGGACTGGGTCAGCCCGGGCAGGTCCACCACACCGTCGGACTGGCCGTGCTTGTCGGCCAGCTGCAGCAGCAGCTTGGCCAGCCGCCCGCCCAGGTCGAGGAAGGCCAGGTCGGCCGCCTGGTCGGTGAGCCTGCGCACCATGTGGCCGAGCATGCGCAGGAACTCGTCGGCCAGCCCCGGATGCTCCCGCATGAGCTCCAGCAGCCGCGCTCTGGGCAGCGCGAACAACCACGCGGGGCGCACGGTCACGATCGACGCCGAGCGCGGCGAGCCGTCCAGCAGCGCCATCTCGCCGAAGGTGTCGCCGCGGCCGAGCATGTTGAGCACGATCTCGTCGCCGTGCTCGGTCGTGAACACCACCTTCACCAGGCCGTCCAGCAGCACGTAGAGGGACTCTCCCGGGTCGCCCTGGTGGATGATGATCTGCCCGGTCCGGTATCGCCTGGACAGCCCGGCCCGCGCCGTGCTCTCGATGCCGCTCTCTCCGAGTACGCGGAACAGCGGGATCTCCGCCAGCACGGAGGCGACCGGCTGGACATCGCGTGGAAACCCGCTCATGCAAGAACTCTAGGCCGCATCCCGCGCACGGGAAGCCGGCGACAAGCGATCTCCCGGGTGTGACGCGGAACACATCTGGACTGTCACGCGCGAGACAGCCCCGGGCGATCACTCGGCGCACCGTGGGTGTGCCGGCCGGTAATGGCGACCCCCCGAGTACCCGGCCCGGCAGGGAGATCGACATGCACCTGGACACCATCGAGCGCTCCGACACGGCAGCCCTGGTCTCGGCCGCGCAGGACGGCGACGCCGAGGCGTGGGAGCGGCTGGTCGAAGAGTTCAGCCCCATGCTCAAGGCACGCATCCGCCGGTTCAGGCTCAGCCACGAGGACGCCCAGGACGTGCTCCAGACGACCTGGCTGCTGGCCTGGCAGAACCTCAGGAGCGTGGAGGACGGCCAGCGCATGGCGGGCTGGCTGGCCACGATCGCCTTCCGGGAGTGCCTCAAGCTCAGCAAGCGGACGAAGGAGATCTGCACCCCCGACCTCGACACGCTGGGCAGCACGGACGACGTGGACAGGGAGCTGGCCAGGATCTGGCTGGCCGGCACGCTGGCCGAGCTGGTCGAGGAGCTGCCGGCAGCGCAACGGGTCCTGTTCAGGGCGCTCACGGAAACCTCCGAGCCGCACTATGTGGACGTGGCACGCAGGCTGGGCAGGCCGGTCGGGAGCATCGGGCCCACCCGAGCCCGCTGTTTCGCGAAGCTACGCGGCCTCCTTCAGGCCCGCGAGATCACCCGCGACTTCCTGGACTGACTCACTTCGCGGACGGGTCAAGCTGGATCGCCTCCAGGAACGGCTCGAAGTCGAAGTGCGCCATCTCGTACGCGTCCGGGTCGGACTCCGCCGGATACCGGTAGAGCCTGCGGCCGCCGCGGGCGAGCATGCCGCTGACGGCCTGGGGGACCAGCCCGCGCCGCATCTCCTCGGCGAGGCCGTCGGCGACGTCCTTGGCGAACGGCATGTCGTAGAGCGCGCCGACGTGCTGGTAGACGCGGAAATAGCTGACGATGAAGCGCATGCGGTCGGGGTAGGACACCCAGTCGGCCACCCCGGCCGTGGATGCCTCCTGGTCCTCGGTGATGAACTCCTCGGCCAGCTTGCGTACCTTCTCGTTCTGGATCGGCGCCCAGACCTTCGCCATGTCCACACCCGCCGGCGGCGTGAGCGGCCTGCCCACCTTGACGTCGCTGAGCGGCGTCTTCACGGCGAACAGGTGGCGGGTGTAGAGCGAGGACCACTTGTCCTCCAGCCAGCGCGTCAGCCACGGCTGGTCCTCGTGCCGCGCGGCGTACAGGCGGAATCTGGGGAAGCGCCGCCGGGTCACCAGCGAGCGCAGCGACCGCCACGACACCCGCGTCAGCCACCTGACCGGCCGGTAGAGCACCAGCTCCAGCGCCTTCTGCGCGCGTGCCTGCTCGTAGGCGGACAGCGCGATGCTGGCGCCGAACATCAGCTCGGCCCGGGCCTCGGGGTCGGTGGCCCGCCCGGCCTCGACCAGGAGCTGCGCGGCGTCCCTCAGGTAGCGGTCGTCGGCCTCGCCCAGCAGGTCGGTCAGGAACTCCGGCGGGGTGGGCGTCAGCTGCGACTCCGGGCTCACCCTGAGGTAGCGGTCGGGCGAATCGTTCCACAGGTTGACGGCGAGGCTGGCCGTCTCCAGGAAGATGGCCCTGTTGGCCAGCGCCAGCCCGAGCTGGTAGCTGGGGCCGAGCAGGGTGAGCAGCACCGCCCTGAACACCCTCCTGAAGCGGTGGGGCACCCGCATCCTGCGGCTGAAGTCCATGATGAACGGCGAGTCGGGGCCCAGGTCGAGGCTCTCTCCGACGGCCTTGGAGGTCCAGGTGGCGTAGCAGTACCAGTTGTTCGCGTCCTTGCCCAGGTGCCGGGCGAGGTCCCCGGCGACGCGGTGGTAGCTGAAGGCGATGACCATCGCCTCGAGTGCCGGGCTCCGGTCCTGGTACGCGGCGATGCGCAGGACGTCGTCCGCGGTCATCGGAGTGTCGGACATGGGGTCTCCCGTTGGTTCGCCTCGAGGAGATAAGAGCGTCTCCAGCGGCGTCAGATACGTCCGGCGGCCCGTCTTTCCCCCGTGGCCGCCAGCCAGGAGCGTAGGGTGCGCGACTTGCGACGGGCTTGCAGGACGCCGAGCGGCCG
>NZ_JBFAMX010000685.1:0-5126 GCF_040659615.1 Nonomuraea sp. NPDC049784 | reverse complement strand
TATGCCCGGAATAGGGCTCGCGCGCCGTGCCGAGGAGACGTGATCGCCCGTTGATTTCGGGGTTTCCGGGTCTGGAGTCTTCGGGGCATGTGGGTCGCCCCAGTGGCCGATGCGCTCGTACCGGATGGGACGCGGCACGTCGGGCGGCCCGAGCACCACCGTGCCGCGGCGGCGGTCGGTGTGGATCATCCCGTGCCGCCGCAGCTCCGACCACGCCTCCGCCACGGTCCCCGAGCTGACGCCCAGCTCCCTGGCCAGGCTCCGCACCGTCGGCAGGCGCGTCTGCGCGGTGACCGTGCCCTGCCTGATCAGGTCGGTCAGGGCGGCGGCGATCCCGCGCGCGGTCGGTTCGCCGATCTGGTGCGCCAGCCAGGCGGCTTCCACGTGACCTCCTGTAAATCTTTGTTCAGCAACAAAGATCGTCTTGTGTGGGGAAACTCCCTGAACATATGGTTTCGAGCAATTCAACGCAAGCGAACTTTGGGGTGTTTGTGCATATTCGGCTAGGCCTGCGGGACTGGGACCATCTGGTGCCGGTGGCGACGGGGGAGGTGCGGCCTGAGGGGTTCGAGCTGGACCTCGAGTCCCGTGCCGTCACCCCCGATGTCCTGAGCGAGCCGGACCTGGACGGCGGTGAGACGTCCTTCAGCAGGTACGTGCTCGGCCGCGCCGCAGGCGACGACCGCCTGGTCGGCCTGCCCGTCTTCGTGATGCGCGGCTTCCGGCACCGGTGCTTCCTCGTGCGCCGCGACAGCGAGCTGACCTCGCTCGAAGAGCTCAAGGGCGCCCGCATCGGCCTGACCGGCTGGCCGGACTCCGGCAACACCTGGACCCGCGCCCTGCTCAGGGCCGCCGGCGTGGACATCAGGGGCATCGAGTGGACGGTCGGCCCGCTGGTCGCGGGCGAGACCGGCAAGGACCGCGTCGGCCCCGTGCCCTTCCCCGACAACGTCTCGCTGACCGGCGACGGCCTCGCCGAGGACCTCGCCGGGGGCCGCTACGACGCGATCATGACCCCGTTCATGCCCGAGGAGATGTTCACCGCCGAGAGCCGCTTCCGTCACCTGCTCCCCGACCACCGCGCCGCCGAGCTGGCCTACTACCGGCAGACCGGCTTCGTGCCCGGCATCCACCTGGTGACGTTGAAGCGCGAGGCCGTCGAGCGCGACCCGGGGCTGCCGCGGGCCGTGGAGGACCTGTTCGAGCGGTCCAAGCGCCACTGGCTGGCCCGGCGGCGCCTGCTCGCCGACACCACGCCGTGGCTGCTTGCCGACCTGACGGAGACGCCCAGGACCTTCGGCCCCGACTGGATGCCGTACGGCCTCGCGCCCAACGCCGCCATGGTCGCCGCCTTCTGCGAGGAGCTCCACGCCCAGGGAATCTCATCCCGCCCGATCGGACCCGAGGAGGTCTTCGACCTATGAGAATCGCCGTAGGACAGTTCGCCACCTCCGAGGAGTGGACGGACAACCTCAAGACCTGCCAGGACCTGATCGACCGGTCCGTCGCGGGCGGTGCCGACCTGCTGGTGCTGCCCGAGGGGGCGATGGCGCTCTTCGTCGACGACCCCGTGCGCATCCGCGAGGCCGCCCAGCCGCTGGACGGGCCGTTCGTCAGCGGGCTGGTCGAGCACACGCGAGGCTCGTCCACCACCGTGATCGTCGGGGTGCACACCCCGTCGGGCGACGGCCGCGTGTTCAACGTCCTGGTGGCCGCCAGGGACGGCGAGATCGTCGGGACGTACACCAAGCTGCACCTGTACGACGCCTTCGGCCGGCGCGAGTCCGACAACGTCGTGCCCGGCACGAACGCGCCCGTGGTGATCGACGTGGCGGGGTGGAAGGTCGGCATGATGACCTGCTACGACGTGCGGTTCCCCGAGCTGGCCAGGCTCCTGGCCGACCAGGGCGCCCAGGTGATCGCGCTGCCCACCGCGTGGGTGCGCGGCCCGGCCAAGGAATGGCACTGGGAGGTCATGGTCACCGCCCGCGCCCTGGAGAACACCGTGTACGTGGCGGCGTCCGGCGAGTGCGGCCGCCGCAACATCGGGACCAGCATGGTCGTCGACCCGCTCGGCATCACCCGGGCCCGCCTCGGCGACGCGCCGGGCCTGCTGTGGGCCGACGCCTCGGCCGAAGAGCTCGAGCGAGCCCGCCTCAGCCTCCCCGTCCTCGAGAACCGGCGCTTCGCCGTCGACCCCCGTTTGGAGCGACATGTCTAAGTACGCGACGGCTGCCCTGCTTGGAGCCGCCCTCCTGCTGGCCGGCTGCGGCGCCAACCCGGAGGAGGCCCAGGGCGCGCTGAGCTCCCAGCCCGCCGCCTCCGGCACCGTGGCCGCCCAAGCCAAGGACCGGGCCCTGTTCGACCGGCTGCCCGACAAGGTGAAGACCGCCGGCAAGCTGGTCTCGGTCAACAACGGCTCCTTCCCGCCGTACGAGATCGCCGGGGCGGACGGCAAATCCATGACCGGCGCCGCGGCCGACCTGTCGGAGGCGCTCGGCCAGGTGCTCGGCGTCAAGATCGAGCACGTCACCGTGGACGGCCTGCCCAGCCAGCTCACCGGCATCGCCTCGGGCCGCTACGACGTGGCCATCGGCCCGGTGGGCGACTTCCCGGACCGGCAGAAGTCCAACGACTTCGTGGACTGGGTCAAGGAGTTCGTCGTCTTCGCCGTGCCGAAGGGCAACCCGAACAAGATCAACTCGGTGGCGGACACGTGCGGGCTGAAGATCTCGGTCATGGCCGGTGGCTCCGCCGAGGCGGTGATCAAGAACCAGTCCGAGACGTGCGCCAAGGAGGGCAAGCCGAAGATCACCGTACAGTCGTACAAGGACCAGCCCACCTCGGTGCTGGCGGTCAGCTCGGGCCGGGCGGACGCGTTCTTCTCCTCCCAGGCGCCGCTCACCTACTTCGTGTCGCAGTCCGGCGGCAAGCTGGAGCTGGCGGGCAAGGGGCAGAGCAACGGGTTCGACGACCTCTACCAGGGGGCCGTCGTGGCCAAGGACTCGCCGCTGCGTGACGTGCTGAAGGACGGCATCCAGAAGCTCATGGACAACGGCACGTACGCCAAGATCATGGACAAGTGGGGCACGTCCGACAACAAGCTGGACAAGGCCGGCGTCAATCTGGCGGCATCATGAGCCTGCCGGAAGTCGACGTCGCGGGCGCGTCCCGTACCCGCCATCCGCTGCGCTGGGTGGCCTCGATCATCCTGCTGGTGCTGGCCGCCCAGCTCGTGAGCCTGCTGGTCAGCAACCCCAACTTCCAGTGGGACGTGGTCTTCAGGTACGTCAACGCGCAGATCATCGGCCAGGGCATCTTCACCACGCTGCTGCTCACCGTGATCGCGATGGCCGTGGGCGTGGTGCTCGGGGTGCTGCTGGCGATCGGGCGGATCTCGGACAACCCGGTCGCGCGGGCCGCCTGCGGGCTCTACGTCTGGTTCTTCCGCGGCACGCCGGTGCTGGTGCAGCTCGTGCTCTGGTACAACCTGTCGTACCTGCTGCCGAAGATCTCCTTCGGCATCCCGTTCGGGCCGGAGTTCCTCAGCGCCGACACCAACCAGGTCATCACCCCGCTGCTCGCGGCCATCCTGGGGCTCGGGCTGAACGAGGGCGCGTACATGGCTGAGATCATCCGCGGCGGGCTCATGTCGGTGGACCCCGGGCAGACCGAGGCCGCCTCGGCGCTCGGCATGAGCAACGCCCGCACCTTCCGCAGGATCGTGCTGCCCCAGGCCATGCGGTTCATCATCCCGCCCACCGGGAGCCAGGTGATCAGCATGCTGAAGGCCACGTCGCTGGTGAGCGTCATCGCGCTGGCCGACCTGCTGTACACGGTGCAGTCGATCTACAACCGCACCTTCCAGACCATCCCGCTGCTGATCGTCGCCTGCGTCTGGTACCTGGTGATCACCTCGATCCTGTACGTCGGCCAGTCGTTCATCGAGCGGCACTACGCGCGCGGCGCCACCAGGAACGCCCCGCAGAGCTTCTGGGCCTTCCTGACCTTCCGCCGCCGCCGTCCCTCGGAGGTGACGTCGTGACCGTCCCCATGGTCCACGCCCGTGCCGTACGCAAGCACTTCGGCCACCTCGAAGTCCTCAAGGGCATCGACCTCGACGTCCAGCCGGGGGAGGTCGTGGTCATCCTCGGCCCGTCCGGCTCGGGCAAGTCGACGTTCCTGCGCTGCGTGAACCACCTGGAGACCATCGACGGCGGCGCCATCCACGTCGACGGCGAGCTGATCGGGTTCCAGGCGTCCGGTGGCAAGGTACGGCACCTGCGCAAGCGCGAGATCACCCGCCAGCGCCGCGAGATCGGCATGGTCTTCCAGCAGTTCAACCTGTTCCCGCACTTCACGGTGTTGCAGAACGTCATGGAGGCGCCGGTCGGCGTCCGCCGCGAGCCCCGGGAGCAGGCCAGGGAACGTGCGCTCGCCCTGCTGCGGCGCGTGGGCCTCGAGGACAAGGCGGGCGCCTACCCGAGGCAGCTCTCGGGCGGGCAGCAGCAGCGGGTCGCCATCGCCAGGGCGCTGGCCATGCGGCCCAAGCTGATGCTCTTCGACGAGCCGACCAGCGCGCTCGACCCGGAGCTCGTGGGGGAGGTGCTGGCCACCATGAAGGGCCTCGCCGAGGACGGGCTCACCATGATCGTGGTGACCCACGAGATCGGGTTCGCCCGCGAGGTGGCCGACCGGGTGGTGTTCATGGACGGTGGCGTCGTGGTCGAGTCGGGCACGCCCGCCGACGTCCTGGACAACCCCAGCAGCCCGCGTACCAAGGCCTTCCTCAGCCGCGTGCTGTGAACGCCCGTCCCGCATTATCGTGGCTCGGATGCAGACCCCGCGATTGATCATGCGCAGGTGGCGCGACGAGGACCGGGAGCCCTTCGCCGCCATGAACGCCGACCCCGAGGTGATGGAGCACTTCCCGGCCCCGCTCACCCGCGCGGAGAGCGACCACTTCGCCGACAGGATCGAGGAGGAGTTCGACAAGCACGGCTACGGGCTGTGGGCGCTGGAGGTGCGCGAGAGCGGGGAGTTCATCGGCTTCACCGGCCTGGCCTGGCAGACGTTCGACGCGCCGTTCCTGCCCGCGTGGGAGGTGGGGTGGCGGCTGGCGCGGC
>NZ_JBFAMX010000684.1:0-5143 GCF_040659615.1 Nonomuraea sp. NPDC049784 | reverse complement strand
CGAGCAGGGACATCGGCACGATCGCCGGCGAGGCCTCCGGGCGGCGCGCGGTGACGCTCAACCAGACCGGCGCGTACGTCGAGTTCACCACCAGGGCGGACACGAACACCCTGGTCACCCGCTTCTCGATGCCCGACGCCGCGGGCGGCGGCGGCCTCAGCTCGACCCTGAACGTCTACGTCGACGGCACGTTCCTCAAGGCCGTCAACCTGACCTCCCGCTACGCCTGGCTCTACGGCGCCGAGGCCAGCCCGAACAACTCGCCCGGCTCGGGACCGCCCAGGCACATCTACGACGAGGCGAACGTGCTCCTCGGCACCACCGTGCCCAAGGGCAGCAAGATCAGGCTGCAGAAGGACGCGGCCAACGGCCAGACGTACGCGATCGACTTCGTGGACTTCGAGCAGGCGACCCCGATCGCCAACCCGGACCCGGCGAAGTACGCCGTACCGACTGGATTCGGGCAGCAGGACGTGCAGAACGCTTTGGACAAGGCCCGCATGGACGCCAACCTCGTCGGCGTCTACCTCCCCCAGGGCGACTACCAGACGTCCGGCAAGTTCCAGGTGTACGGCAAGTCCGTCAAGATCGTCGGCGCCGGCCCCTGGTTCACCAGGTTCTACTCCCCGAGCGGGCAGGAGAACACCGACGTGGGCTTCCGCACGGAGGCCTCGGCCAACGGCTCGACGTTCGCGAACTTCGCCTACTTCGGCAACTACACCTCGCGCATCGACGGCCCCGGCAAGGTGTTCGACCTCTCGAACGTGGCCAACATGACGATCGACAACGTCTGGGCCGAGCACCAGATATGCCTGTACTGGGGCTCGAACACGGACAACATCACGATCAAGAACTCGCGGATCCGTAACCTGTTCGCCGACGGCCTCAACATGACCAACGGCAGCACCGGCAACCACGTCACCAACGTCGAGGCCAGGGCCACCGGCGACGACAGCTTCGCGCTGTTCTCGGCGACCGACAACAACCCCGGCGAGCAGACCGGCAACGTCTTCGAGAACCTCACCTCGATGCTCACCTGGCGGGCCGCGGGCGTGGCCGTGTACGGCGGGTACGACAACACGTTCAGGAACATCTACGTCGCGGACACGCTGACGTACCCGGGCGTCACGATCAGCTCACTGGACTTCGGGATCCCGATGAACGGGTTCGGCGCCAGCCCGCCGACCACCTTCGACAACATCTCGCTGGTCAGGGCCGGCGGGCACTTCTGGGGGCAGCAGACGTTCCCGGCGATGTGGCTGTTCTCCTCGTCGAAGGTGTTCCAGGGCATCCGCGTCAGCAACCTGGACATCGTGGACCCGACCTACAGCGGGATCATGTTCCAGACCGGCTACTCCGGCGGCACGCCGCTGAACCCGGTCAAGGACACGATCCTGACCAACGTGTCCATCAGCGGGGCGCAGAAGAGCGGCGACGCCTTCGACGCCAAGTCCGGGTTCGGCATCTGGGTCAACGAGATGCCCGAGCCGGGACAGGGCCCGGCCGTCGGGTCGGCCACGATCAACAACCTGAAGTTCGGCAACAACTACCAGAACATCAGGAACACGACCTCGACCTTCACCCTGACCACAAATTAGAGCTCTGACCTGGTGGGCAACCCCTGCCAGTCACTGACGCTGGTCACCGCGGCGGCGCTCAACAGCGCCCCGCGGTGCAGGCGTTCCTGGGGGATGAGGCCGTCGAGGGCGGCGCTGATGTAGCCGGCCGCGAACGCCTCCCCCGCGCCCGCCGTGTCCACGATGGGGACCTGCCAGCCCGGCACGTCGTACCGCATCCTGTCGGCGCGCACGCTCGCGCCCTTCGCGCCGCGGTCCACCACGACCTCGCGCTCGGGCGTGAGCGCGGGTTTGACGAGGTCGAGCTCGTCCTGGCGGAGGAAGAGCAGGTGCGAGGCGCAGGCCAGCTCGCCGAGCACCTCCTCGGCCTCGCGTACCGACGGCCACAGCTCGGGGACGTACTCGACGGAGAAGGAGATCATCACCTCGGCGTTCCTCGCGGCGCTCACGGCGGTGCGCACCGCCTCGAGCGCGTCCCTACCGAGGCCGGCCGTGAGGCCGGTGACGTGGAGCATCTTCGACGCGGCGATCCGGTCGATGGGCACGTTGCCCGGCGCGAGCCGCGAGCCCGCCGAGCCGGTGCGGTACTGCGTCACTCTGAGTTCGCGGCCGACGCGGGTCTCCCTGAGGATGAGCCCGGTACGCAGCCCTTCGGACACGCGCATGTCCGCGACGTCCACGCCCTCACCCTTGAGCGCGGTGAGCGCCCTGGCGCCCAGTTCGTCGTCGCCCACCTTGCCCAGGTACGCGCTCCGGTGCCCGAGTCTGGCCAGTGCGATGGCCAGCGTGAACTCGGGTCCGCACACGTCCAGCCGGGCCTCGCTCTCGTGGCGAACCCTTCCGCTGGTGACGACGCCCAGGGGCTCGCCGAGCGTGTAGACGTCGGTCATGGGCCAGACTGTACTGGGTCACGTGGGTCCAGGTGGATTTAAGCCCATAACCCCTGGCTAAAGCCTTGATCAAATATTTTCTCTAACTTTTGCCAACTTTTCCCCCCTCACATGGCTCAAAGTAGTAAAGGGAGTCGGCCGCCCCGAGCCGGCTCCGAGTCAATACGGGGAGAGGAATCAGCACCCTCATGAGAAAGATCGCATTGGGTATCGCCTCCGCCATTGTCGGCGGAGCCATGCTGCTGTCGGGCGCGGGGGCGGCCGCGGCTGCCACCAAGACCGACACGCAGCTCAAGATCCGGGACATCACCCCCAACCCGGTCGTGGTCAAGACCGGGGCCGAGACGACCGCCTACTTCGACATCGGGGCCAGCTCCGACGTCAAGAAGGTCGAGCTCAGCGTGGCGCCCGAGGGCGTCCGCACGCTGCGCGCCAAGGACGTCAAGGACCTCGAGGGCTGGCGCTTCGCCGTCGGCTTCACCGAGGGCGACGCCACCGGCAAGTGGAGCGCCACCGCCGTGGCCTTCGACAGCGCCGGCAAGCAGATCGCCAAGGACACGGCGTTCTTCTCGGTCGAGCTCCAGAAGAGCAAGGCCGAGACGCGCATCTCGCGCTTCAGTGCCGACCCGTACAAGGTCCGCAAGGGCAAGAAGATCGAGTTCTCCGGCCGTCTTCAGGTGAATGACGAGGGCTGGGAGGGCGTCCGCGGCGAGAAGGTGAACGTCTACTTCCGCGCGAACGGCTCCAGTGGCTGGAAGTGGGTCGCCTCGGCCAGGACCAAGTGGGGCGGCAAGTTCTACACCACGACGCGCGCCTACAAGAGCGGCACGTTCAGGGCCGTGTTCAGCGGTGACGACGAGCTCCAGGGCGCCACGAGCCGCACGGACTACGTGCGGGTCTACGGCCCCTGGTGGCGTCGCTAGTCCAACACACCGAGGCCCGGCCCCACACGGGGCCGGGCCTTCGGCTTTCCCTCCTGGGAACGGCTCCTTCACCACCCGCAGGTTTAGCGATCACCCATCCCGCGCATGGACAGTCGCATTGCGTTGAACGACCCCCGAAGGAGACCTCGCATGCCGCATCCCCTCATGGCCCTCGTCCTGAGCATGACGAGCACGCTGGGAGCGGCCCCCTCATCAGAGCTGTCCGTACGCTACGAGCAGCCGGGCTCACCCCGCGCCGAGCAGGCCAGGAAGCTCCTCAAGGACAGCGACGCGCTGGAGACCGGGATCCGGCTGCCCGCGCCGATCAAGGTGGTCGCACGTGACTGCGACTCGGCGGAGGCCACCTGGGACCAGGATGAGCGCCGGATCACCATCTGCTACCAGCTGGTCGACCAGGCGCGCCGCGTACTGGACGGCATCTCGGAGACCGAGGAGACCGACGCCGGCACCGGGTCCGCCCGCATGGAGGCCATGCTGTCCGTGCTCTTCCACCAGCAGCTCGGCCACGCCCTGACCACGCTCAACGGCCTGCCCGACAGCGACGCGCAGGCCGACCAGTTCGCGGCGCTGACGCTCCCCGCCGACGCGCCCAAGCGCGTGGTGCCGGCGGCCGAGGCCCGCCACTTGCTCGCCGGTCACAGCGGCATCGACGAGCTGTCGGCGACAGCCGAATCCGCCACGTTCTCCTGCCTGCTGTACGGCGCCGACCCCGGCAAGTACCATCGCATCGCCCAAGGCGGCTGGGTTGCGCCCGAGCGGGCGCCTTCGTGCGCCGACGAGTACAACCGGGTCAAGTCCGCCATCGGTTCCATGGCCGTGAAAGCAGGCACATAGCGGGTAGCGTCCGGGTATGGCCGAGGATCTGCTCAAAGACTTCAACCCGTTCGACATCTTCGACGCAGAGGCCGCCCGGCTGGACCGGTTCTTCAGCGGGCTCGACGAGGCCGGCTGGCAGCGGCCGTCCCGCTGCGAGGGCTGGTCGGTACGCGACGTGCTGGGTCACCTGGCGGGCGAGGAGCTCTACAACCACGCCTGCCTGGACGGGGACGTGGAGAACCTGCTGACCCGGCTCTCCAAGGCCGGCGTGTCGGGGTTCAACGACTTCAACGAGTGGTCGGTGCGGCAGCGGCGCGGCATGCCCGTGGAGGACGTGCTGGAGGAGTGGCGCACCAAGAACGGCGAGACGCGGCGGCGCATGCGCGAGCTCGGGCCGGACGGGCTGCTCGACACGATGGCCGGGCCCTATCCGTGCGGATTGCAGGCCTTCCACTACGACTCCGAGTACGCCACCCACGCCGACGACGTCGGCGCGCCCGTCGCCGAGTCCGAGGCCGACGACAGGACGCTGTGGCGGGTGGTCGTGGGGCGGTTCGTGCTGAAGGAGCAGGAGGCCAAGGTGCAGGTGGAGCAGACGGCCGACGAGATCTGGGCCGCCGTGAACGGGGTCACCGCCTCGCTGTCGTACCCCGAGTTCGTGGAGGCCACGATCGGGCGTCTGCCCGCCTCGCACGGGATCGACCCGCGCGTCGTCGCGGCCCTGAGATGCCTCGCGTGAGCTCCTGTCGCGTGGAGAGGAGATCGATCATGTGGCTGCGTAACCGGGCGGGCACGGAGCCACTGACGGCACGTAGCCCACTGGGTGCCCGGCGGATCCTGTCGCTGGTGGCGCTGGTGCTGGGCGTCGCGGCGGCGGTGTTCTTCGCCCTGCGCGCCGCGAGCACGGGGGCGGAGG
>NZ_JBFAMX010000683.1:0-5152 GCF_040659615.1 Nonomuraea sp. NPDC049784 | reverse complement strand
GACCCAGTGCGCCACAACCTCGCCGTTGCGGCCGGGACGGGTGCTGCCCAGGATGATGCCTACCTTCAGCATGTCAATGCTCCCTCAATCGGTTACGCGAACCACCGTAGGGAGACCTACTGAGATAGTGAATGCGCTGCTGTCCAACATTTATACGCCAACGTCTCAGGCCATAGACGTCGACGACGACAAACGCGCCGCCATCCTCGCCCGCCGCCAGCAAGGAGGGGAGGGCTCTCTTCCCGATGCCCGGACACCGCTCCGCGCCCGAACCAGGCAAAATCCCAGGCACGCCTGCCTCCCACCCTCGGCCGCCACGACGGCCTCGGCGCAGACGCCGCCGAACGCATCACCCGCGAAGACGACCCCGCCGATCGCCGCCGCTGATCCCAACGGCTTCGCGGCTCATGACACATTTGTTACCGGCAGGCCTTTCACCGTGGGATGTCCATCCCCACTGAGCGCGCCCAGCAGGCGCAGCCCGTCCTCGGTGGGGCTCCCGGCTGCCGCGGACAGCACCAGCAGCTCCATGCCCGATTCATCCGGCAGTGCAAAGTTCTCCTGGTGCAGTTCCAGCAGTCCGACCAGCGGGTGCCGGTACGCCTTGCGTCCATGTGTGCGGGAGCGCACGTCCGCGCGGGCCCAGAGGCGGCGGAAGCGCTTGCTGCCCATCGCCAGCTCGCCGATAAGCGAGGCCAGGCGCGGGTCGTCGGGGTACTTCCCGGCCGCCAGGCGCAGGTGCCCGACCACGTCGAGGGTGCATTTCTCCCAGTCGGCGTACAGGCCGCGCTCGGCCTCCTCAAGGAAGATGTGCCGGGCGGTGTTCAAGCCCGGCATCACCCGGCCGTAGAGGAGCCCGGCGAGGCGGTTCCCCGCGACCACGTCCAGCCGGTGGTCCATGATCAGGGCGGGCGCGTCGGTGACCAGGTCGAGTACGCGCAGCAGCTCCGGCCGCAGGCGCCCGCTGGGCAACTTCGCGCGGCGGCGGCGCTGCCGGGCCAACCGGTACAGGTGCCCGTGTTCGGTCTCGTCGAGGCCGAGGACGCGGGCGAGCGCGTCGAGGACCTGTTCGGAGGGCTGGGTGGCGCGGCCCTGCTCCAGGCGTACGTAGTAGTCGACGCTGACTCCGGACAGGTGCGCGACCTCTTCGCGGCGCAGCCCTTCGACGCGGCGGCGGCTGTCGGTGGGGATGCCGACGGCGGAAGGGTCGACCCGGGAGCGCCGGGTGCGCAGGAAGCCCGCGAGATCGTCCATGCCCCCCAGTATGGCTCCGGTAACGCACGTGAAGGTGGTCCTGCTGTTACCAGGAAGTCCCGTCCGATGGAAGAGGCGCCCCTGAACAACGAGGCCTCGGCAGCCGAGCATCAATGGCGACACCTTCTTGAAGGGAACAGCCATGAAGACGCTCATCGTCTACGCCCACCCCGAGCCGCGTTCGCTGAACGGCTCTCTGAAGGACCTCGCCGTGTCCACTCTCGAAGCCGCCGGGCACGAGGTGCGGGTGAGCGACCTGTACGCGATGAACTGGAAGGCCGTGGTGGACGCGGCGGACTTCGGAGAGCACGCCACGAGCCCGCTGCAGGTGATACCGAGTTCGGCCGGGGCGTACGAGGCCGGCGCGCTCACGCCCGACGTGGCGGCCGAGCAGGAGAAGCTGCTGTGGGCCGACACGGTGGTCTTCCAGTTCCCGATGTGGTGGTACACGATGCCGGCGATCCTCAAAGGCTGGGTGGACCGGGTGTTCTCCTACCACTTCGCGTACGGCGTCGGAGTGCACGACGAGACCCGGTACGGCGAGCGTTTCGGTGAGGGGATGCTGCAGGGGCGGCGGGCGATCCTGTCGGTGACCGTCGGGGGCCCGGAGTCCCACTACACCGATCGCGGAATCAACGGCCCGATCGAGGACCTGCTGTTCCCGATCCACCACGGGATCCTGTACTACCCGGGCGTGGAGGTGCTGCCGCCGTTCGTGCTGTACGGCACCGACAAGATTACCCGCGGTGACTTCGAGGACGCCGCGAAGGCGTGGAAGGAGCGGCTGCTGTCGCTGGAGACGACCGAGCCGATCGCGTTCCGGCGCCAGAACTTCGGTGACTACGAGATCCCGTCACTGCGGTTGAAGGAGGGCCTGGAAGTGCCGGGCCGCAAGGGTTTCGGCCTGCACGTGCGGGATTAGCTGCTGGCGAGGGGCAGGACGGGCGACCACCCGCATCAGAACGGCCAGTGACGATAACCCGAGCCCCGACGGCTCGCTAACGTCACTGGCCGTTCGGTTGCTGCTCAATCCCCGACGCGGCGGGAGATCGCGCGGGCTTTGGAGCCGGAATTGGAGAACTTCGTCGCGCAGGGCGACCGGTTTGCCGCGCTACTAGATCGGCTTTGGGTTCTTGATACCGACCCGCTCAGCGTCTTCCTGAAACACGAGACGGGTCCTCGACGTAGAGGCCGGACCTACGAGGCGCCCGTAATGAGAGACCATCTTGCGCAGGGTCAGGTCGGCGCTCCAGAACACGGCCACGAGAAGAACCCCCAAAGGGGCAGGGGGTGCCCTCAGGCGTCCTCGCCGGCCGTCGGCGGCGGTGTCACCGCCACGACGGGTGACGAGACGTCCTGTGGCGGGCACACCGGCATCGCCTACGCCACGTTGGGCCGGGTCATCAGCGGCGACCGCAGATGCAACGCCAGATCGGGGCTGGTCAGGGGCACGATGTTCCACGTCGCCACCGCCGTCCCCGCGTCGGCGTCGACCACCAGCCGGACCCGGTGCGGGGTGGTGATGACGCACAGGTCGGCGACGAACGTGTCGCCCTGCCAGGCGCCGGCCGCGACGACAGGGCGGCCGAGCGGCGAACTTTCCCGCCATTCGCCGTGGCCGGCCTCGACGTTGAGGAGCGAGCCGAATCGCAGGAGCCATCCACCGTCCACCGGATCGACGATCACCGTGGTTCCGTCGGGCAGAGCCGAACCCTCGGCGGCGGCGTCGATTCTCGCCTTGGCGGAACGCTCCGGAGCGGCCGAGCCCGGCACCAGCGCGAGTGACAGCCGCCGCAGCCGCTCGGTGAGGATCTCGTCGTCGCGGGCGCTTCCCGCATGGTCCGTGCCGGGCAGCAGGCACTCCCAGATGGCGTCGAATATCTCCTGTGCCTGTGAATTGGCGCCGGTCACGGCGACCACGAGATCGTGTGACGGGACGACCACGCAATGCTGGCCGAAGGAGCCGTGACCGTGGTAGCCGTGGCGCGACCTCCAGAACTGGTAACCGTAGCCGCACAGGAAGTCGGGATCGCCCGATCCGTCCTCCCAGGGCAGAGTGGCGATGTGCCGGCTGGTCGCGAGCTCCACCCATGCGCGCGGGACGAGCCGCCGTTCGCCCCAGAGGCCGCCGCGCAGCAGCAACTCACCGAAGGCGGCGACGGCCTCGGTCGTGAGGTGCAGCCCGTGGAAGGCGAAGGCGGCACCGCTTCCCACCCGGTCCCATTCGGCGTGCTCGACGCCCATCGGCTTGAACAGGTGCTCGTCGAGCAGTTCAGGCAGGGCGCGGCCGGTGACCCGTTCCACCATCCGGGCCAGGACGAACGTGGTCGGATTGTCGTAGGCGTGCCGTGCTCCCTCGGTCTCGGGAAACGGTACGCGCAGGAAGCCCTTCACCAGGTCGCCCGGTTCCAGCCGCCAGGCCTCGGCGAGGCTGTCCGTACGGTGTCCGGTTGTCATGGACAGCAGGTGGTGAACGGTGAGACGGCGTCCCCGCTCCGAGATGCCGGCCGGGACGTGGTCGGGCAGCACGTCGACCACCCGATCGTCCAGCGAGAGCAGCCCGTCGGCGATCGCGAGCCCCACGGCGATCGAGCTGAACGACTTGGTCAGCGAGTAGAGCAGGTGCGGTCGACCGGCCGAGTACGGCGCCCACCAGCCTTCGGCGACGACCTGGCCATGGCGTACGACCATGAGGGAATGACACTCGATGGATCGTGCTTCGAGCCGGTCCAGCAGCGCGGCGATCGAACGGGACGACATTCCCGAGGCGGCCGGGGCGGAACGTGGCAGGAGGGGGCGCTGAGAAGGCACCCAGGCACCCTAACAAATCCGCCCAATCCCCCTCGGCCTGTTCCTCGGCGTCCCTGGTCAGCTTGTTGACGTGCGCGATCTGCTGGTCGGTTTGCTCACGGATGGTGCGGAACTCGGCGTCGGCCATCGCCTGCGCGTGCTCGATCTTGGCGTCGGCTTCCGCCTGGGCGTGCCGGGCCTTCGCGTCAGCTTTCCTCCCGGGTTGCCCGTACCTGCTCCGCGGCGAGGCGCTGAGCGTCGGCCACCCGGCCGTTGGTAGTCCGCTCCATCAGCTCGATCGTCTCGGCTGCCTCCCTGCGAAGGTCGTACGCCGGGGCCGGGGCCGGCGGGCTGCCGGTGCCGACCCGCAGCACGTTGGAGCGGCGGATCAAGGCGCTGGGTCTGGAGACGGCCGCCACGGCGCGGGAGGGCGCGGACGGGGCGCGCCGCCTGCGTTCGGCGGGCGGCGATCCGCCGAAGATCGAGGGTGAGGCGTCGGACTTCATGATTGGCGAGGCTGTTCCGGCCCTTGGCGGCCGTGGTCGCCGGCGTCATCGGGTGATGTGGTGGAGAGCTTCGCTGATGTCCTTACTGGTGAGCGCATGTTCCGGATCGATCAGCCGCTGCGCCATGATGCCGGTGAGCAGTGCCTGGTAGAACGCTCCCACGGAGGCGGGGACGGTGTCGTCGCCTCCGAATATGGATCTCAACCCTTCCCTGGCGGGGTGTCGGTAAGACTCGTGCAGCCAGGTACACGCGATTGAGTTCGCCCAGGTCAGCGGTGGCCCTACTGATCGGTGGGGAGATGGCTGACGGCGTCTTCGAGGTCGGCGTGGGTAGGCAGGGTGTAGCGGCGGGTGGTGCCGAGGAGTTCGGCGACGACGACGATGTCGACGCCCGCGCGCAGGAGGTTGGTCGCCAAGGTGTGCCGCAGGATGTGGGCGGAAAGGGCGAGGGCGCCCGCGTCGTCGAGGATGTCGGCGTCGGTGGCGAGTTCGTCCATGAGCTGGTCGACCGCCCGGGCCGACAGACGCCCGCCGCGGCGATTGAGGAACAGCGCCGGGGTGTCGGCGCCGGGCCAGGAGGCGCGGTCGGTGCGCCACTCGGT
>NZ_JBFAMX010000682.1:0-5176 GCF_040659615.1 Nonomuraea sp. NPDC049784 | reverse complement strand
CCGCCGCCGAGGTCGTCGGCAAGCTCGTCGACGTCGAATGGGCGGTCGGCCGGACCGGCATCATCGCGCCGCGCGGCGTTCTCGAGCCCGTCATCCTCGACGGCAGCAAGGTCACATACGCCTTCTCTGAACTATGAACGATCTTGGATAGAGGCTCCTAGGATCTTGTCGTCCTAAGCTCTGATCTTTGCTCGGTGGGTGATTCTGGGCGGAGCTGGCCTAAGTCGACTCGTGTGGCAGTGGTCTCCAGAGTCCCTGTTGTTTCAGGAGTTTCTTCGCTGCGTGCTGTGTTTGCTGGGCGGCGGCGGTCCGGGCTGTGGCGATCGTGTGGAGTTGGGTGGAGAAGGTCTCGGCCTCGTCGGCCGTCACCCAGCGGAGCGCGTGCGAGATCCAGTGGTCGGACCATGCGCTCAAGCCGGTGCTGATAACGAAGTGCACGGGGTCGGCCAGGCCCGGATCGTTGGGGCCGAGTCTCGAGAGGGCCTCGGATTCGACCTCGTGGCGTGGGCGTTCGACCAGGGGAAGTAGCCAGATGGAGGCTTTGTCGAGCGGCACTGCGGAGTGGTTGGGCGGTGCGTCGTAGGCCCACTGCCCATTGGCGATGACCAGCCACGTCTGTCCCGGCTTGATTTCCAGGATCCTGCGCGTCTCGACCGTCATGCTCAGAAGTATCCAGCAGCTTCCGTGCACCTATAGGAGATCACGAAGGTCGAACGCGCTGAGCGAGGTCGCTCGGGGAGGAGCGGGAACTGCTCGTGGGGGTTCCGGCTGAGGAGGGGGAGTTTGGCCTGGGCGTCGACTTCGGCGGGCCAAAGGCAGCCGGGCGTCCATGCTTCGGGGTCGATCGCCTTCAAGAGGTTGTTTTCGAACCTCCGATGGGGTCGGGCTGCACCCGGACCGCCAGGGCTCAGCCCAGCGCGTCCATCAGGGCGATGACATAGGCGTCCAGCCGCTCCTCCACGGATCGCGTCGTCAGCTCTGTTCTGCCTGCCTCACGCCAGGGCTGCGACACTAACTGCACTTCTTCTGAGCAGGCCAGCCCGTCCCGCACCTGCCAGTACAGCCGCTCGCTCGTGGTCGCAGCCAGCACCCCGCCGGCTTCCTCATACGCCTCAGCGAACCGTAGACCCCACGCCGGTCCGTGCAGCAGCGCGAGGTTGGTGGAGCAGTGCGCCACATCGAGATCCGCCGGACCCCAACAGGCCCCTGCCCAGTCGACGACGCCGGTGATCCGGGCGCCCGCCGGCGTTGAGGGCGGCACGTCGAACAACACGTTGCCGGGCTGGAAGTCTCGGTGCAGGAATCGCCCTTCATAGGGCGGCGCGGGCTTGCGGATCATGTCGATCGCCGCGGCCCATGCCGCCGCGTCGGCGCCCTTCGGAACCACGACGGTGTCGGCGGTCGTCAGCGTCACATACTTCCGGGGCCGCTCGGCGGGCCGCAGCGCATGGATGGCCACGAGTTGACGAGCCAGCAGAGGAACGCGCGTCTCCACTCCCTCATCGTCGAGGACCGTCCGGCCTGCCAGATGTGTCATCAAGAGCGATGGATACTCGCAATGCGCGGCGGTCGGATCAACCGCGACCAGCTCAGGAGCCGACACGCCGGTCCCCGCCAACAGGGTCAGAGCTCCGGCCTCCCCGTTCAGCCCGCCCTCAGCGCCCCTCACCCTGAACGGGTCGACGAAGCTCCGCAGCACCAGGTCACGGGTGTCTCCGTCCTGCGTGCCGATGGTCAGCCTCCGCATCTCGGCCGTGATGCCGCCGTGCAGCACCTCGGTCCTGACGATCCGTTCGCCGACCTCCAGGTGCCGGCTCACCCAGGCCAGTGTCAACGGTCGGACTGCCGCCTCGTCGTGGTTGATCACCGTGCCATCTCACCATCCCGACGGCTGCACGCGCCAAGGCTTTCTCGATCAATGCGTGAGCGCCGCTCGATGAGGTGCCAGCTCGCCGTCAGGTGCGGTAGCGGCGGGCGGCAGTGTCAGGGCTGACATCCAGAACTGCGCCGATCTCGTCCCAGGTGGCGCCAGCCGCCCGATCGGCGGCGACGGCCGCGGCCAGGACGGCGCGGGCCTGAGCGAGCAGGGGCAGCGCGGCCGCGGCGTAGCCGGCGATCGGCCCGGATTTCCAGCCAGTCTGCTGGGTGGGCAGGGCGAGGTCTTCCGCGTGCAGGTCGAGGGCCAGCTTCCCGGCTGCCTGAGCGAGGTGTTCAGCCTGGTCACGGAGATGACGGCGCTGCTTGCGGGTGTCGTCTTGGCGTTGGTGGCGCTGGGTGAGCGGACGCCAGCGCCTGGCGCGGGTCCTGCCGAAGGCCCACCGGCAAGCGTCGGAGCAGTACTTGCGAGGCCGCCCACCGCGGGCGACCGGTGGGGGCAGCGGGGCCTCGCAGTTCAGACATTGCTCGGTTCGAGGTCGCAGACGCCGACCGCTTCGTCTTTCTGCTCAGCGGCAACGACGGCGAGTACCTCTTCAGCCAGGACTAACGTCACCGACCCTGAAGCACTGCTCGAAGCTTCTCCCGCCAGACCAACGCAAGAGACGTTGCGGCCATCCGCTCTCCTCGCGCACACGTCCGGCACGTGACAGCCCCTGCCCAGCAGTGCTTGCAGCAGTTCGAGGCCGGTAAAGCCAACCACGTTGGAGGATGGGGCGCTGGATTCGTGCTTGCGCTACCCCGGCGGTGGCAGCGGCCAGAGCGCGCTTATCGGACCTGGTTTCGCGGACGGCCAACAACGACGCGCACTGGGCAAGATCCAGATGGTTCAGGTCGAAGACGCCCTCTGGGCTTGTAACATGCTGGCCCAGCACGGAATCCGCGCCCGCGCCCGCGCGGACGCCCCCATCCACTATCCAGCGCTCCAACAATGCCTGGCCAAGCTGACCCTTGAGGCTGGCCGACTCGGTGCGAGCGTGCATATGCTCCGTATCGGAACGGGCCTTGCCGGGGGCACTGGGAGCAGATAAAACCGTTGATCCGGCGGCATCTGGTCCAGGGTAACGTGCGCGTGCATGTCTACGACCTGACCCCGTGAGGATCGCGCTTCGCACAGTTGTTCCCTGCCCGACAGCGTCCCATGCAGGCCGTCTCGAGACGCCGCCGGGCCTCGACATCACGACCCGGAGCGCTTGACGACCCTCGCGATTCGCGAAGTGGCTTGGTGTCAGGTGCGCGGTATCGCCATTCATGCCGCCGACGCCTTCCTAGTACTCCAGCCGCACTTATCGCTCTTTGAGTTGTCGTCGCTGGTAGTGGCTTTGGCGGGCGCGGGCTTGATGGCGTCGTCGCCAGTATGACCAGTGCAGGATGTGGTCTTCGTTGATGGGTGGCCGGGTCAGCAGAGCGAAGAGGCGGCGGATCTCGTTAACGGAGATCGCGATGAGCTGGCCGGCGGTGGTCGACGAGGCGGGCTTGGGATCGAGGGCGGCACGGGAGACGGTGAGAAAGGCCAGGGCGAGCATGGCCAGGGTGATGTATCGGTATCAGGCGGGATAGAGCCGGACCTGGTAGTGATCGAAGGCGGCCTCGTTCTTGCCGGTTTGGAAGCATTCCTCGATCGTCCAGCGAGCTCCGGCCACCTGGACCAGGCGTTGTAACGGGACTGGCTGCGGAGTGTGGCACAGGTAGAAGGCCAAGTCGGACGGGTTGCTGAGCGAGCGGCGAATCAGCAGGCGATGTGTGGGGCTGCAGGTGGCGATCAGCGCCCAGTCATAGCGCCGCTCGCCCTTGGCGCCTTGGCCGCAGGACAGGCGCTGCCATCCGCTCTTGGGCACCTTGCTGGCCATGACGTCGGCGCGGATCTTGCCGACGCCGGTGGTGATCTGATGGGCGCGGGAGACGGCGAGCACGTAGCTGATCTGGTGGCTCTCCAGAAAGCGGCGAAGTGGCCCGTTGTCGCCGTAGGCCCCATCGGCGGTTACCCAGCCGAACGGCACGCCGGCGGCAAGCGCCCGTTCGATCATGGCCTGCAGGAGCTGGGGTTTGGTGGCGAAGCCGACCTGCTCGGGGATCTGCGCAGCTGCGCAGCGCTCCGGCGACGCGATCCACGAATCCCTGGGCAGGTAGAGCTCCCGGTCCAGCACCGCCCGGCCACGGCTGGAGGCGTAGCCGAGGAACACCCCGATCTGACAGTTGGCGACCTTGCCGAGGGTGCCGGTGTATTGCCGTTGCACTCCGGCCGAACAACTGCCCTGCTTGGCGAAGCCGGTGTCATCACCGACCAGCACGCCGTCGGCCTCGCCCAGGTGCTCCATCAGGTAGCCGCGGATGTCGTCGCGCACGCCGTCGACGTCCCATTTGGCGGCGTTGAACAGCCGTTGCATCCCATCGGGCGTGCTCTCACCGGCGTACTCGGCCAGCGACCAGCCGTTCTTGCGCTCCAGCCCGGACAGCATGCCCTCGAGGCAGGCACGGGCTCGCTGTCGGACTTCGGGACGTTTGAATCGTCCCGCTACCAACGCGGGCCGTTCATGAGACGGCTGGACTGAAGTTGACGGGATCCCGTCTGATCATCGAGATCAGGCGGGATCTTGTCGTTTCAGGAGTTTCCGAATCGGGTTCGTCCTGTTTTGGGAGCCGCGGAGCAGGTGTCCTGGAAGGCGCGGGTGGTGTCAGGGCGCTGGTGGAGGTCGGAGTTCGCGTCGCTGGGCATGGCGATGCCGGCGCCGGGCTGGATGGTGCGACAAGGTGAGCTGAAGTGCAGGTTATGCGACGGGTGGTGGCCTGCTGCGGCCCATGAGCGGCGTGCGGTCGATGTGCTCTGCCGGGATCTGGAGGATGTCGGCGGGTGTGTCAGGCTCGTCTGGGGGCTGGTGGGTGTGGCGCCACTGGTCGAGGAAGTGGTCGTTGGCGACGGCGACGAGCAATGCGACCAGGATGGTCTGGGCGACGCGGCCGTGGGCGAGCCGGCTCTTTGGGTCACTCAGGTCGAGGTCGTGGCCTTTGAGGCGGCCGTTCAGCCCCTCCGTCATCGCCCTGACAGTGGAGTACGTCCCTCGCCACGAGGGGCTGAGGTAGGGCAGATCCTGGCGGAACTTGTCGAGGTGGCCGAGGTCGTCCTTGCGGACGGTGATGGTGTGCTGTTGGCAGATCCTCGGCAGTTCGCCGGTCTTGTAGTCGGGCTGTGGGGGAAGAACACGAGGTTTGGCCGCGGGGTGGGCGGCCCGCTGGCGGGCGT
>NZ_JBFAMX010000681.1:0-5186 GCF_040659615.1 Nonomuraea sp. NPDC049784 | reverse complement strand
CGCTACCGACGTCACCATATGGACTGCTCAGGCATCTCGAGCACACGCAGCCCTCAGCCGAGACTCCTCACCCGACTTCTGAAACAGGCCCTAGTCGGACTCACTCCAGAGGTACCAGGGGCCGCGCCAGTGTTCGTAGAGGTCCTCGCCCTCGGGCTCAGGCGGCTCGCCCTCAGGGCTCCAGGCGAATCCGGCGGTACCGAGAAACCCGGTGCCCTCGATGGCGAAACGCACTCCGCCAGGGATCCTCTCGGCCCATTCGACCGGGAACAGCCCTATCCATTCGCCGCTGGCGGGCAGCGGTGTGCTGTGTGAGATGGCTTGGGCATGGCCGTCGAGGGCGGGGCGTGACAGGGCGAAGCGCGCCTCCAGGGGCGCACCCACATATAGCAGGCAGCAAACCAGCAAAACGATCAGAGGTGGCAGTGACCACACCGGCCATTCGCGACGCAACCGCGCTAAAGGTTTATGCCTGAACAGCATGCGGCCCAACGTGAGCAGCCACATGAGACCGATGAAGACCCAGACGTTGGCGATCAACGCCAGCCATATCAGATACCACCCTGGAACGCTCGTCGCCCATACGGTCGCCAGAGCCGCGACGACCGTCGGCACGATCGCCACCGCCCGCCCAGGCCGCCAGGTGTCGGGGACGGTCTCCACCGTGTCCATGCCACGAGCATAGAGATCCACCGGCAGCGGCGAGTATTAGGGGTCCCGGTAGCAATGAAGAAATTCCAACGAATTACCGTCTGACCTGCGATAACGAAGGTCCTGTGGACGAGATCTCGCGATCTTGGAGAATCCAGCGGACTCGAACAGGGCACGGGTGCCGACGAACGCCATCGTGGCATCGACCTCGATGCCGCGATTGTCCACCGGATAGTTCTCGACGGTCAGCACGCCGTACTCGTGGGCGAATCGGACGCTGCCGTCGATGAGGGCTCTGGCGACTCTGCGCCCGCCGAAAGCTTCGTCCATGCGGTTCGAGCGGCATGTGAGTATTCGTGGAGGACGCCGCCGAGCTGGTCTTGGCGGCGTACGTTCCAGAGCAGACGGACGGCAACGCTCAAGATCTGCAACTCAGCCGAGAGCCGCAGGTCAGCGCATTGATCGAACATTCGAGCCCGGCAGGGGGTCGCGTCGCTGACGACCGTGATCTTGCCGGCTCACCCGGTCTTCCCCTGCTCGCTTTCCGCGACCGTCACCCGCGTCGCCTGCTCCGCGAGCCCGGCCAGGCGCCGCTCCGCCCCCTCGACCACCTCGAGGTCCGCCTTGATGTGCGCGACCGCCGCGTCCACCAGCAGCGCGACCAGGGGATCCGACTCGCTCTCCCGCCGCAGCCTGGTCAGCCCCGCCAGGTCCGACAGGTACGCCTGCCGCTGCGCTCCCGTGAACGTCCTCAGTGCCTCCGGCCCGAGCCTGGTGGCGGCCAGCAGCTTGAGGAACAGCTCGTCCCTGAACCCGCCCGCCCGCGCATGAGGGGCCGTGGCCCACCCGGTGAGCTCCGCCGCGCCCTCACTGGTGAGCTGGTACAGCGTCTTGTCGGGCCGGTCGCTCTGCGCGACGTGGCTGCGGACCACGTGCCCGTCCCTGACCAGGCGGTCGAGGATCTGGTACAGGTGCCCGATGTTGAGCCCGCCCCACTGCGGGCCGATGGCCGCCTCGAAGCGGTTCTTGAGCTCGTACCCGTGGCTGGGGCCGTCGGTGAGCAGGGCGAGGACGGCATGACTGAGCGGCATTTCCGCATCATCCCCTAGATTGCTGCAATGTACGAGTCGCAATCCACTCCTACATTGTGACAATCTATGGTCGCATGGGAATAGCAATTACCCTTCGGGGGGTCAGCCGTGCCTACGGTCCCGCCAAGGCGCTGGACGACGTGAGCCTCGAGTTCGCGGCGGGCGGCGCGTCGGCGCTGATGGGACACTCGGGGGCGGGCAAGTCCACCTTGTTGCAGCTCATCGGGGGTATGGACGTGCCCGACGCCGGTGAGATCAGCGTGGACGGGCAGCCTCTGCCGCGGCGGGGGCTGGACGCGCATCGGCGGCGGGTCGGGTTCGTGTTCCAGCGGTTCCACCTGCTGCCCGCACTCAGCGCGCTGGATAACGTGCTGGCGCCGGTGCTGCCGTACCGGGTGGATTTCGACAGGAAGGCCCGGGCCCGTGAGCTGCTCGACGCGGTGGGGCTGGCGAAGAAGGAGCGGGCGCTGCCGTCGGAGATGTCCGGCGGCCAGCAGCAGCGGGTGGCAATCGCCCGCGCGCTGATCACCAGACCGCCACTGCTGCTGGGCGACGAGCCCACCGGCAACCTCGACAGCGCCACCGGCCAGGAGATCGTGGAGCTGCTGATGGGCCTGCGAGAGCAGTACGGCATGACCATGCTCATCGCAACCCACAACCCCGAACTGGCCGCGACCTGTGATCGCCTGGTCAGGATGGCCGACGGCCGGGTGATCGCCGACGACGTCGTCACGCCCACCCCCGACATGCTCGACCGCATCGGCAGGCTCGGATGATCCGGCTCGCCGCCGCCCAGCTCAGGCACCGGGCCGGGCGCGCGCTGGTGCTGCTGCTCGGCATCCTCGTGGCCGCCACCGGGTTCAGTGTGCTGACCGGCACCGCCGAGACCCAGCGGCTGGAGATCGTGGGCTCGGTCAAGAAAAACTACCGCGCCCAGTACGACATCCTGGTCCGCCCCAAAGGCTCGGCCACGGCGATCGAGCGTGAGACCGGCATGGTCAGGGCCAACTACCTCTCCGGTATCCACGGCGGGGTCACCCTCGACCAGCTCGACCGGATCAAGAAGCTCGACGGCATCGAGGTCGCCGCCCCGATCGGCATGGTCGGCTACTTCACCGGCGGCGGCACCGTCCAGGTGCCGGTCACCAACGTGCTCGACGAGGGCGAGCGCACGATGCTGCGCGTGGAGCGCACCCGCGTGGCCGACCGGGAGCTCACCGAGATCCCGAGCTCGCCGCACTACCAGTACATCACTCGCCGCCCTCTTACCTTCACCATGGACGAGGGCGACCGGCTCGACCTGACCACCGAGAACGTAGGCGGGGGCCGCGAGGTCAAGCTGGGCACCGCGCTGACCTGGCCGGCCGACCGCAAGAACGACCCCTTCGACCAGGGCCCCACGGCCGACGCCTGGTCCACTCGCAACGGCAAGGGCGACGGGGCGCCCATGCAGTGGGGCAAGGGAGGCCCCAAGCAGGGGCAGGGCATGATCGATGTCACCCAGGACTTCCCGCTCCTGCTCGCCGCGGTCGACCCCAAGGCCGAGGCGGCGCTGGCCGGGCTGGACAAGGCAGTCGTGGAGGGTGCCTATCTCGGAAGCGGGGCGAAGCTCACCAAGTGGGACGTCCCGCTGCTCGCCACCACCCGGCCCATGCTGGACCAGAGTGAGGAGTTCGTCATCAGGCGGCTGCCCGCCGAGGCGGTGAAGATGGTCGCGGCCGGTGAGCCCGCCGCGAAAGTACGCGCGTACCTGGACACGCACCAGGGCAGCGTGGTGCAGAAGGGCAGTCTGAGGTCCGAGGAGTTCTACGAGGACCTCCTCGACACCTGGACGAGCCAGGGCAAAGAGCTCGACCAGACGGTCTACGCGCCGCTGACCCGCTACTGGACGGCCGGGCCGGTGAACTACCGGCGCGACGCGAGCGGCACGCTGTCGCCGGAACCCGTGCGTAACGACGCCAAGATCTGGGACGACCCGGACTGGGTGAGCGGCGCGCCCATCGGCTCGGCCGACACCCAGTTCAGGAAGCTGACCCTGCGGCCCCTGGCCACCGGCCTGAACGGCGAGGACGGGCTCGGCGGGCCTCTCCTGTTCAAGCTCATGGGGCGCTTCGACGCCACCAAACTGCCAGGGTTCGCGGAACTGTCCAAGGTGCCGATGGAGACCTACCACCCGCCCACCGTCACCGGCGCCGACGCCGAAACCCGGGACCTGATCGGCGGCCGAGATCTGCTGCCCACCGACAACGTGGCCGGCTACCTGCAGGCGCCGCCACTTCTGCTCACCGACCTCGGCGGGCTGGCCAAGATCGCCGATCGGGACCGGAAGGGCCCACTCGCCAAGGCGCCGCTCAGCGTGGTCAGGGTCAGGGTAGCTGGCGTGACCGGGCCCGACCCGGTCAGCAGGGAGCGCATCGCCGAGGTGGCCCGCCAGATCGTGGCCGCCACCGGCCTGGAGGTGGACATCACGATGGGCGCCTCCCCATCGCCGGTCACCGTCGCGCTGCCCAAGGGGGCATTCGGCCGGCCAGCCCTGACCCTGCAGGAGGGCTGGGTCAACAAGGGTGTCGCCTACCGGATCCTGGACGAGGCCGACCGCAAGTCCGTCGTGCTGTTCGTACTGATCCTGGCCGTTTGCGGGCTGTTCGTACTGAACGCCGCCTCCGCCGTGGTCCGCACCCGGCGGGCCGAACTCGGCGTGCTGTCCTGCCTGGGCTGGTCGCGGCGCAAGCTGTTCGGCGTGGTGTTGTGGGAGGTGGGAGCGGTCGGGCTGGCTGCCGGGTTGCTGTCGGCCGGACTCGCGGTGCCGCTGTCATCCTGGTTCGGTCTGCAGGTCTCGGTGCCCCGCGCGCTGCTCGCGGTGCCCGCCGCCGTGTTACTGGCGCTGGCAGCAGGGGCGGTGCCCGCTTGGCGGGCCTCAACCGTGCCCCCGATCGCCGTCGTACGGGCCGGGGCGCGGGCCACCCGCCGCGCCCGCTCCCCGCGCGGGGTCACCGGGCTGGCGCTGGCGGGACTGGCCAGAGTACCGGGCCGCACTCTGCTCGGGGCCGCCACGCTCATGCTGTGCGTGTTCTCGCTCAGCGTGCTGCTTGCGGTCACTTACGGCTTCCGCGGACGCGTCGTCGGCTCCCTGCTCGGGGACGCCATCGTGGTACAGGCCAGGCCGGCCGACTACGCGGCCATCGCCGTCATGTTCGCACTCGGCGCGCTGGCCGTGGCCGACGTCCTCTATCTCGGCGTACGCGAGCGTGACGCCGAGTTGGCCGCCCTGCGCGCCACCGGCTGGCCCGGCCGTACCGTCGCCCGCCTGGTGCTCTCGGAAGGTGCGGCCATCGGCCTGCTCGGTGGGTTGGCCGGCGCGGCAGCTGGGCTCGCAGCGGCCGCGGCGCTGGCCGGCAAGCTGCCCCGCGTCGCAGTCGAGGGATCGCTGGCCGCGGCCGGAGC
>NZ_JBFAMX010000680.1:0-5192 GCF_040659615.1 Nonomuraea sp. NPDC049784 | reverse complement strand
CGGCGAGCGCCCGCATGGCCAGGGCGGCCAGCCGCTCCCGCAGCGGGTGCGCGACCACCTCCGCGGTCAGGTCGACCGGCGCCCCGGTCTCCAGCCGCGCCTCTGCGCGAGTCTCGACCGCGGCGAGGCGCTCCTGTTCGAGGGCGGCGGCCGCGTTCGCCAGGAGCGGCACCGAGGTGAGATCGGCCAGCGCGGGGCCCCGCCAGAGCTCCAGTCCTTCCCCGTGCCTGGCCGTTCGCCTGAACCGCAGGGCGTCCACGTCGTCGGGCTCCACGATGAGCGCGTAGCCGCCCGGCCTGCTCTCCACCACCTCGTACGGGCGCAGCGCCATCCGCAGCCGCTTGACCAGCGTCTGGAGAGCGTTGGCCGCGTTGGCGGGCGGCTCGTCCGGCCACAGGGCGTCGATCAGCCGCTCGGCCGTGACGGTACGGCCGGCTTCCAGCGCCAGGACGGCGAGCAGCGCCCGCAGCCTGAACCCGCCGACCGCGACCGGTCCCCCGTCGCCCTCGACCTCCAACGGCCCAAGGATCGATATCCGCACATGTCATATCCTGCCCTGCCCCTCCCCACCAGCGAGCACCCCAACCGGCCCGCCGGGCTTGCGGCGCCGCACCGGACCGCGGGACGCACCACTCGACGCCCACGAGCCACCCGCGCCTCAACCCCGCCTCGCGACCGGCGCGCACGGAAAACGGCCGGCCAGGGTCGGTGAGCGGCCCTGGCTGGACCGGGTGCTGGGACACGAGCGTGTACGGCGACCGCCCACCCCGCCGTGGCGCTCACACGTGGCCAGGCGCTTGTGCCGTGGCGGGTGAGCAAGTGTGGCGGGGCGCACGGAAAGCGGTCAGCCAGGGGCGATGGGTGCCCCTGGCTGGTCCGGCGTGGAGGGTCAGAAGTCGTCGGGGGTGCGGACGCGGTCGCGGATCCAGACGCCGGCCGGCTTGAGGCGTGAGGTGCCGGCGAAGGGCCCGTTCGGACAGGTGCCCTCGGTGAAGACGGCGCCCGAGCGCTCGTCGTCGGAGTAGTTCCAGTTCACCCAGCTGATCTTCTTCTGCGCCATCAGGTCGAGGTACTGCTGCGACCTGGTGAAGTTGTTCGACCCGTCACCGGAGGCCGTCTGCGTGCCGAACTCCGTGACGAAGATCGGGAGCCGGTCGGCCGCCCTGGACAGCGTGTTGAGGTACTCGCTGCCGTGAGAGGCCGCGTAGAAGTGGAACGTGTACATGATGTTGTCGGCGTTGACCGGGTTGTTGATGATCTCGGACTCGGTGGCACCGTCGGAGACGCCCAGCGACGACCAGGCGCGGGTGCCGACCAGGATCGGGGTTTCGGGGTCGTACTGCCTGATCACGGGGATGAGCTGGTTGGCGTAATTGCGCACCGTGGACCAGGAGACGCCGTTGGGCTCGTTGGCGATCTCATAGAGCAGGTTGTTCTTGCCGTTGTGCCGCTGGGCGATCTCGGTGAAGAACGTCTTGGCCCGTGACAGGTTGTAGTTGGGGTCACCGGGGTCGAGCATGTGCCAGTCGACGATGGCGTACAGACCGCGCGCGGTGGCCTGCTCGATCAGGTTGTGCACCCGGTCGGTGAACAGCCGGGGGTTGGTCTCGTAGCCGTCCTCCTGGATGTACATGGAGATGCGCAGGACGTCGGCCTTCCAGTCATCGGCCAGCGCGTCGAGCGAGGCGGTGTTGAGGCACTGGTAGTACCACTGCAGGCCGTGGCTGCTCATGCCGCGCAGCTGGATCTGCTTGCCGTTCTCGTTGCAGAGCCTGACCCCGCACACCTTCAGCTGCCCGTTGGCCTGGACCGGCGTGCCCGTGGGAGGTGCTCCGAGGACGAGGCGGTCGAGGTTGGGGCCGCCGTTGGCAGTGGTGGCGGTCGCGCGGACGGTGTTCGTCCCGGCGTTGAGCGTGGTGGTGAGCGTGGCCTCCTGCCAGGTGGTCCAGGCGCCGGTGCCGGGGAAGTCCCGGGTGGTCGTGGTGCCGTTCACGGCGACGGCCATCGGACGATTGGTGGTGGTGCCGTTGGCGTACCTGAAGGTGAGGGTGGCGGGGCCGGCGGTGGCGGCGTCGACGGCGAACTCGACGTACGAGCCCGTGGTGTTGTCGTAGTTGACGAATCCTGTGCCGCTGTAGCCGGCGTGGTTCGACTCGGCCACGCCCTGGGAGATCGTGGCGTTCTCGGCCTCGTACGTGGTCGCGGCCTGGGCTGGGGCGGCTTGCAAGGAGGCGGCGACGATCGCGGCGATGGCGGCGAGCCGCACGGATCGATGCATGGGGGTGAGCTCCTTACTCGTTCATTAGGAAACTTTACTAACGAGCATGGGGAGCGTAGATCGGGCGTCTATCAGAGGACAAGACCCAATTTGACCCGAACAGTCAAAGGGCGCGGTCCACGCGGCCACCCCTAGCCGCGCGGACCGCGCCCATCTCGAACGGCGAACCCACAGGACAGCAGCGCCGCCAGCCACAGCGCCACAGCGAGCTCGCTTCGCATTCTATGGTAAACAAATAGGTATTACAGGTAAAGCTCGAATTTGCGGCAAGGTGTGGCGTGTACGGGTGGATATGGGCTGCGCCGGGCGAGATATCGTGATGTTCGGTTAAGCCTTCCCCCTGGAGCAGGACGCATGTTCTTCGGTATCACGAATTTCTGGACCTACGTCATCGGCGCCTTCCTGATCATTCTTCTCCCCGGCCCGAACTCCCTGTACGTGCTGAGCTTCGCCGCCCAGCACGGCGTCCGCCAGGGCTACCGGGCCGCGGCGGGCGTCTTCCTCGGCGACACCGTGCTGATGTTCCTGGCCGCCGCCGGCGCCGCCTCCCTGCTCCGCTCCAACCCGCTGCTCTTCACGATCGTCAAGTACGCGGGCGCCGGCTATCTGGCGTGGATCGGCTTCCAGATGATCAGGGGTGCGTGGAGATCCAGGACGGCCGCGCAGACCGAGGAGAAGCCGCAGGTCAAGACGGAGCGCCAGCCGCGCCCTTTCCGCAAGGCCCTGGTGATCAGCCTGCTGAACCCGAAGGCCATCCTCTTCTTCATCTCGTTCTTCATCCAGTTCGTGGAGCCGTCGTACGCCACGCCCGCCCTGTCGTTCCTGATCCTGGGCGCGGTCATCCAGGTGTTCAGCTTCCTCTACCTGACGGCGCTGATCTTCGGCGGCACCTTCCTGGCCGGCCAGTTCCGCCGGCACAGGAAGCTCAGCGCCGGTCTGACCTCGGGCGTCGGCGCGCTCTTCCTCGGATTCGGGGCGAAGCTCGCCACCACGTCACTCAGCTGAAAGCCGGCCGAAAGGCCCTGCTGTTTTCGTGGGAACCAGATGGAACGAGTCAAAAGAGGCAGTCGCACCACCGCTCCTCGGGTACGGTAAGCCACCGGCGTGCTTCCCGGGACGCGGGTGATGCCGTTCTGGTTATGGCGAGCGGTCCATCTGGAAAGCCTTGTCCCCCGAAGCCCGGGTAGACGCTGATCGTCGGCCTATCTGCGGAGCAGCCTTGAACCATCCCCCAGTCACCCTTCCACGCCTCACCGCACTCGCCCGGCAGGCGGCTCCGAAGCTGCTCGAAGGGGTCGTGGCGCCGCTGGCGGTGTTCTACCTGGCCATGATGGTCCTCGGATTCAAGTGGGCGCTCGTCGCCACCGTCGCCTGGGTCTATTTCGGAGTGGCCTGGCGGCTGGTGAGGCGGGTGAGGGTGCCCGCGACCATGTTCCTGGCCGCGATCGCGATCACGGTCCGTGCCCTCGTGGCGTTCTGGACCGGCACGTGGATGTGGTTCTTCATCCAGCCGGAGATGGGCACGATCTGCATCAGCATGGCCTTCCTCGCCTCCGTCCGGCTCAACAAGCCGCTCGTGCAGAAGCTCACGCTCGACTACATCCACCTGCCCTCGGCGGTGCTCAAGCACGAGCGGGTACGCAGGTTCTTCGCCAGGATCACGCTGCTGTGGGCCTTCGTGCTGCTGATGAACTCCACGTTGAGCATCGTCCTCGCGGTCTATGAGTCGCTGGCGGGCTCGCTCGGCGCGTTCATGGTGCTGAGGACGTCAGCGGTGGCCGTCATCAGCGGACTGGCGATCGCGTTCTCGCTCTACGCCTTCAAGCGCGTGCTCCACCGGCTGCACGTCGCGCACACCTGAGCCCGACCGCTCGGCGAGCAGGAACGCCCCGCACATCCCCATGACCAGCCCGGTCAGCATGCCGAACAGCTCGGCCAGGTCCGACCCGGGTGTGCCGAGCGGCGCTCGTACGGAGCTGATGATCACCGCGTAGAGCCCGCCGCTGAACAGCGAGCCGGAGCCGAGCCAGGCCACCACCAGCGCCAGCCAGAACGGGCCGCGCCCGCGGCGCCTGACCATCAGCACCAGCGCGACGGCCCCGGCGATGGCGAGCAGGCCCTCGACGCATTCCTGGATGCCCCCGGGCAGCTTGACCACGCCGATCGGCACGGCCACCAGCAGCGCACCCCAGGCCACGACGGTCTGGAACTCCCTGGTCGGGCCGGCGAACGCGTGGTCGATCCGGGTGGTGAAGACGCCCGGCCACCGGTCGCGCGAGTAGAGGACGAAGGCTGTCATGAGCCCGGCACCCTGCACGATGAACCCGCTGTAGACCATCATGTAGATCCACGGTTCGATGGGCCCGCCGGTCTCGAACACCGACAGCCCGCCGGCCAGCAGCATGATCGGCACTGTGACGATCACCACCGAGAGCAGGCCGGTGCCCACCCACAGCGGGAGCAGCACGAGCCAGGCGGGCAGCCGCAGCCCCCACCGCGTGGTGAAGGCCAGCGCCAGCATCAGCCCGACGGCTTCCATGCCGAACGTCATCGCGTTGAGCCCGACCATCGCCGAGTCGTTCAGGAGGCCGGGATCGGTGGTCCCGATCGAGCTTCCCGTCAGCCAGAGCATCTTCAGCGTGAGGTACGGCAGCATCGCGGCGACCGCGACGATCGCGGCGGTGACGCGCCCTATGCTCGCTCTCTGTTCACTCATGCTCCGAGCGTCGCCCGACGGGCCGCGGGTTCCCTCCCGAGCCGCGGGGATCCCCATCCCCCTCGTGGGGGATGGTCACGTCCAGCTCGAAGCCGTCGCCGGCCGGTCCGGCGGACAGCGTGCCGCCCGCGAGCCGTACGCGCTCGCGCAGGCCCGCCAGCCCCAGCCCGCCCGGCAGCGCGGTCGGACGGGCCCGCG
>NZ_JBFAMX010000679.1:0-5224 GCF_040659615.1 Nonomuraea sp. NPDC049784 | reverse complement strand
CGCCACCACGCCGGGCACCGCTCGGGGAGCACGGGCGTCGAGTGCGGTCACGGGCGGCCTCCGATCCGGGGGTCGATGGCGCGGTAGGCCAGATCGAGGAGCGTGCTGATGGTCACGTACACGACGGCTGACAGCAGGACGACGGCCATCACCACCGGCATGTCCCGGCCCGTCACGGCCCGCATGGCCACCTGGCCGAGCCCGGGCCGGCCGAAGAGCACCTCGGTGATGACCGCCCCGCCGAGCAGCGTGCCGGTGAACCAGCCGGCCAGTGTGACTGCGGGGATCAGCGCGTGCCTGAGCGCGTGCCTGGCCACCAGCCGCGCCTCGCTCAGCCCGCGCGCCCTGGCCGTGACCGCGAACGGCTGCTCGAGCGCCCGCTCCAGGCCGCCGCGCAGCACCTGCCCGAGCACGCCCGCGATCGGCAGGCCCAGCGCGCACGCGGGCAGCACCAGCGCCTGCGGCCCGGACGCGCCCGACACCGGGAACCAGCCGAGCGTGAACGAGAACACCGACAGCAGCACCAGACCGATGAGGAACGGCGGCACCGACACCGACACGAGCTCGGCCGCCGAGGCCGCGCCGCGCAGCCACCGGCCCCGCCCCGCGGTCACGACGGCGATCACCCCGGCGAGCGCCACCCCGACCCCGGCGGCGGCCAGCGTGAGCTGCACGGTCGGCCCCACCTGGCCGGACAGGACATCGCCGACGCCGAGCTGGAGCTGGTACGAGCGGCCGAGGTCGCCGTGCAGCAGCCGCCACAGGTAGGTCAGGTACTGGACGACCTCGGGCCGGTCGAGCCCCCATTCGGCGATGATCTTCGCCCGGATCTCCGGCGTGTCGGCGCCGTCGCCGATCAGGACGTCGATGGTCTCACCCGGCGCGAGCATCAGCGCGACGTACGAGGCGCTGGCCGCCGCCCACAGCACCGCTAGACCGGTGAGCAGGCGCCGGGCCAGGGCACGGCTCCAGTTGGACAGCGGTCTTGCGGTCATGTGGCGATCCGGACGTCGTACGCGCCGCGCGGCGTGCCCGAGGCCTCCTCGAAGCCCAGCCCCTGCACGGTCTTCTGCGCCGCGATCTGGTCGGCGGGCACGTAGATCGGGAACACGATCGCCTTGTCCTTCACCACGACCTGCTGTGCCTTGACGTACAGCTCCTTGCGCTCGCCCAGGTCGGAGGTCGCCTGGGCGGCGGCGAGCCACTTCTCCACGTTCGGGTCGGAGAAGCCGGTGCGGTTGATCGCGCCCTTGCCCGGGAGCAGCAGGTTGAGCGCGGCGCCCGCGTCGGCGTCGCCGCGGGAGTTCTCGAAGATCTCGTACTCGCCGTCGTTGAGCGCCTTCTGCGCCGTTCCCTGATCCACGATCTTGACCTGGAAGTCGATCCCGGCGCTCTGCTTGACCTGCGCCTGGATGGCCTGGGCGAGGATGTCGCGGCGGTCGCGGATGAACGCGGCGGAGGCGACGGAGCGTACGGTGAGCCGCTTGCCGTCCTTGACGCGGTAGCCCTGGGCGTCGCGCTGTTTCCAGCCCGCCGCGTCGAGCAGGGCGTTGGCCTTGGCCGGGTTCCCGCCGAAGGAGCCCTCCAGCGAGGCGTCGTAGAACGGGCCGCCCTTGGTGACGACGCTCCACGCCCTGGTGGCGGTCCCCTGGTAGACGGCCTTCAGCACCGCGTCCACGTCCACGGCCTCGCGGAACGCCTCCCGTACGCGCTGGTCGTCGAAGGGCGCGTGGGCGGTGTTGAAGTAGTAGGAGAAGGAGGTGCCCGAGTTGAGCGAGCTCTGGTAGGTCAGCCCGGGATCCTGCTTGATCATGGCGGCGTCGGTGGCCGGGACGCCCTCGATGACCTGCACCTGCCCCGAGGTGAGCGCGCCGACGCGTACGGCCGCCTCAGGCAGGAACCGGTAGGTGATCCGCGAGAGGTAGGCGGGTCCCTCGTGCCCCGCCCCGGCGGGCGGCCACTTGTAGCCGGGGTTGCGCCGGTAGCGGATCTCCTGGCCCTGCACGTACAACTCGAGGATGAACGGCCCGGTGCCCACCAGGTCAGGGCCGCCGAACTTGACGTCCTTGGCCGCCTTCAGCGACTTCGGCGAGATCTGCCCCGCGTACGGCGAGGCGAGGAAATCGAGGAAGAGCGCGTCCGGCTCCTTCAGCGTGACCTCGAGGGTGGTCGGCGACTTCACCTCCGCCTTGGCGAAGGACCTGAGCTGGATGGCGGCGACGGTGGGGTTGTAGCCGGGCACGAAGAACTGCTCCAGGTTCGTCTTGACCGCCGCCGCGTCGAACTTCGTGCCGTCATGGAACGTCACGTCGTCGCGTAACTCCAGGGTGTATGTCAGCCCGTCATCCGACACCTTCCACGACTTGGCCAGCCACGGCCGGAACGTGCCGTCCTTCGCGCGCGAGAGCAGCGCGTCGAACTGGTTGAACACGAGCAACCTGACCTTGTTCTGCCCCCACTGCTGAGGGTTCAAGGTGATCGGCTGGGTCTCGATGGCCCAGGTCAGAGCGGTGTTCTGGGCCTGCTGGGCCGGTTGCTGAGATCCGCAGGCGGTCAGGGAGACAACGAGGACGAGGGGGGCGATGCCCTTGAATCGCTTCACACGCATTCCTTGGGGCCGACGCATTACCTAGCCAAACGGTAGGTAATGCATGAATGCCTGTCAACGGCCCTCGATAGGCTCGACCTAGATGGACCCGAAGGAGTCAGCCCGATGATCTTCATTACCGCCAAGTTCCGCATCCTGCCCGAGCACGCCGACGGCTGGCCGGAGATCGCCCGCGAGTTCACCGAGGCGACCAGGGCCGAGCCGGGCTGCCTGTGGTTCGACTGGTCGCGCAGCGTCGAGGATCCGGCCGAGTACGTCCTGGTGGAGGCGTTCCGCGACAAAGCGGCCGGGGCGGCGCACGTTCAGTCGGCCCACTTCAAGCAGGCCCAGCAGACGCTCCCGCCGCACCTCGTCGAGACGCCCCGCATCATCAACACCGCCGTCCCGCAGGACGACTGGTCCCTGCTGGGCGAGCTGGCCGTGCCCGACCGCGACTAGCCGACCCGGTGCCCTGGACCCACGCCCGCGGAAGGGGGCGGGCCACCCTCTCCCGACCGCGCGGCCCTGCCGAAGTACGTCGGGAACGGCGGGTGCCTCGCCGACCGCGTGGCCCCTCCCAAGGGACCCCGACCGAAGTACGCGGGTCCGGTGAGCTCGCGGCACCTGTCGTACCCCGCGCTGCCGAGGTCGATCGCGCCCGCCTGGTACTCGGCGGCGAACACGGGGATGTCGTCCCGCAGCCTCTCGGTCAGCCCTTCGCCCCAGGGACCCCAGACGCCGGGGTCGGCGCACTCGAAGGACTGCGGGTAGTCGTCGACCCCGGGGATCTGCACCGCTCCCGGCTCGGTCGCCCACGTCGAGCTCCAGCTCCCGGCGTCGCAGCAGTCGTTGGCGGTGATCGGCACGTCGATGCCGTCCGCCCGGGCCTGGTCCTGGATGTCCTACATGTACGCGGCGTCCGTGTTGACCTGGTACTCGTTCTCGGCGTTGTAGAGGATCACCGGACCGCCGGCGGTGACCTGGTGCCTGGCGATGATCGGGTTGATCCGGTGCAGCCACTCGCGGTAGGCGGCCTGGTATCCGGCCTCGCTGCTGCGTGCCCGCCCCGGCACGGTCTTCACCCAGGCGGGCAGGCCGCCGCCGGTGGTCTCGGCGTTGATGTACGGCCCGGGGCGGGCGATCACGTACAGGCCGGCCTGCTGGGCGGTGCGCAGGAGGCGGTCCACGTCGCGCACGCCGGTGAAGTCGTACACGCCGGGACTCGGCGAGTGGTAGGCCCAGGAGAAGTAGACCGAGATGGCGTTGAACCCGGCCGACCTGAGCTTCTCCAGCACGTCCCGCCAGAGTTCGGAACTGGGCAGGCGGAAGTAGTGGAACTCGGCCGACTGCAGGACGAGCCGCTCGCCGTCCACTATCAGCGAGTACCTGTCGTACGTGACCTCGTGCGCGGCGGCCTGGGCGTGCGGGGGCACTCCCAGCAGGGCGCAGAGAAGGACCAGGGACACCGCGAGTGAGCGCCTCATGGCACGCCCTCCAGGGATGGGCTCAGGTACCCGTTTAATTTGGCGATCATCCAAACAAAAGTCAACGGAGGCGCTACCCGCACATCCCCGTTACAGGAACGTTACGAAACTCTGCGAATCCCTCCATTCGAGGGTTTTCGCAGCTACAGCCCCAATTATGTTTTTTCCGGGTTGTTGACGAAAAACATCCTGTGTCGGCACACTTCGCGTTATGTCACACCCCCGTGGCCCCTTGGCGCAGCTGAGGCGCGGGCACGAAGAGCTCGTGCTCGAGCTGCTGCGCAAGCACGGCCCGCTCAGCCGGGGCGAGCTGGGCAAGCTGTGCCAGCTGTCCCGGACCACCCTGTACGACATCCTCGCCGGGCTGGTCTCCACCGGCGCGGTCGTCACCGCCACCCAGCAGGACGCCCCGCGCGGCCGCGGGCGGCCGGCCGAGACGCTGACCCTCAACCCGGACGCCGGGCAGGCGATCGGCATCGACTTCGCCCGCCGCGCGGTGCACGTCGCCGCCGTCAACCTGGCACACGAGGTCGTCGGGTCGGCCAGCGCGCCGCACCCCGCCGACCTGTCGTGGGAGGAACGGGTGGACCTGGCCGAGCGGCTCGTCGGCTCACTCACCGACGGCGGCCTGCGACTGGGCGCGCTCAGCGCGATCGGCGTCGGCGTGGTCGGCCCGGTCGGCTGGCCAGAGCCCGAGGACGACCCGGCCGGACTCAGCCCCGACGAACCCGCCCACCCCGTGCAGGTGCTGCTCAGCAGCCGGTTCGGCGTGCCGGTGCTGATGGACAACAACACCCGGCTGGCCGCCCTGGGCGAGGCGATCTGGGGCGCCGCCGCCGGCGGTCTGGACGTGCTGTACCTGCGTCTGTCCCACGGCGTCGGCGGCGGGCTGGTGGTCGGCGGGTCGCTGCACCGCGGGGCGTACGGCCTGTCCGGCGAGTTCGGCCACATCACGGTGGACCCGGACGGAGCGCCCTGCGACTGCGGCGGCACTGGCTGCCTGGAGACCGTGGCCTCGATAAGAGCCGTCCTGGACGCGTACCGCGCGGCGGGCGGACGCGCCGGCGACGTGCCCGAGCTGGCGAAGGCGACCGGGGCGGGCGACGAAACGGCCCTGACCCTCCTGGAGGGCGTCGGCGCCACGATCGGCGGC
>NZ_JBFAMX010000678.1:0-5225 GCF_040659615.1 Nonomuraea sp. NPDC049784 | reverse complement strand
TGGAGGTCCACTGCTGGTTGGCCTGCCCGTTGCAGTCCCAGATCTGCACCTGCGCACCATTGGCCTGCGAGGCGCCGTTGACGTCCAGACACCGCCCAGACCCCACACCTCGCAGCGCACTCGTGCTCCCCGAAGGCTGGCCCTGGGGACCGGCGGCCGCCATCACGGCCTGGGCGCCGGCCGGCCAGGTGCCGTTGGTGACGGTGACATTGTTGTTCACCACATTGCCGCGGTCGCCGTTGGTCACGTTGGTGCTGCCGTTGGTCGACCAGTTGCCGGTGACGGTGAAGTTCCCCATGTTCTCGCCGCCCCAGTAGTTGGCGGTGGCCCAGGTACCGGTATTCGAGAGGACGTTGTTGGTGACGGAGTAGTACTTCGAGCCCTCGTCGAAGTAGATCCCGAACCAGCCGTTGGTCCGTAGGCAGTGGTTGCCGCTGATCAACGCGTTCGGGTTCCACGACAGCGTGTAGATACATCCACCATCGGTCATCTGCTGCATGACGTCATGGACGTAATTGCCGATGAGCTGGTTGCCGGACGCGGTGGTGGGAGTGGTGTACCGCGGCTGGTAGTTGTACAGGCCGCGGTTCGCGTACTGATTGCTGCCGCCGGGCTCGTTGGCGCCCCAGCCGTACCCGATCGACATGCCGGTGTACGGCATGTTGTAGACCTCGTTGTGGGACACGTTGGTGTTGGTGACGTAGGTGGTCAGGACCGAGACGACGCCCCGGTAGTCCAGGCCGAGGTCGTGGATGCGACTGTTGCTGACGGTGATGTTCCGGTTGACCATTCGCTGGTCACTGGGATGGTGCGCGTCGGCGCGCACGCCGCCGACCACGATGCCGCCGGCCGAGCTCTGGGCGATCTCGGACCGCGTGATCGTGATGTCACTGGCGCCCAGGCCGACACCGCTGGCGTGCGCGTTGGCGTCGTTGCCGACGCCAACGGCCGTCTGACCGAGGTTGACGAACTGGGAGTCGGTGAAGGTGACGTTGTTGGCCGCGGAAACTTGTACGGCCGCCGGCATCTGGTACCAGTTCGGCCGCGCGGCCTCGAACTGCTGGCAGCCCTCCTGGCAGGAGGTCAGCCTGTCGGCGGGCCAGTTCCAGTTGCCCGCGATGTAGGCGCCGGTCTGCTCGTCCGCGTAGCCCTGGTTGCTGCTGGGTCCGAGCCAGGTGGTGCCGGTGAAAGTGATCCCGCTGAACGTGATGTGGTGCGCGGGCGCGTCGTAGGTGCCTCCGACGTTCACCAGAGACTGGAGAAGCGGCAGCTCGACGCTGACACTGCTCATGTTCTGCCCGGCAGCCGGGATGTAGTACAGGACGCCGGTCCCGGGGTTGATGTACCACTCCCCCGGCGCGTCCAGGAACTCGTACGCGTTCTCCACGTACAGCGGACCCGCCCGGTGCGGCTGCGTGAAGGTGTCGTACCCGAAGGTGTTGTTGTTCCAGCCGGGCTGCTGCATCGTGATGAAGTTCCCGCTGATGCTCTGCACCGTCACGTAGCGGTCGGTGAACGAGCCCACGCTCTCCATCTCGACCCGGTTCTGGTTGGCCAGGTTGTTCAGATAGCTCAGCGCGCTGTTGCCGAACCTCAGGCCGGTGCTGCTGGCGGTGAAGTCTGACCGGTTCACGGCCGTACGCGCCCGCGTGGCGATGGCGCCGTTGACGTACAGCTGCCGGGTGTCGATCCCGGCGCCGACGTTGGCGCGCCAGATGTTCTTCCCTGAATCGGCCACGGTCCATCCGGTGACCGCCCTGGCTCCGCTGATGACGGGATGGGCGCCCGCCGCGGCCTGCCATTTGACGGAGTAGCCGTTGTTTCCTGAATCGGCGGCGGCCAGCCGGAGCGGCGCGGAGAGCCGGTACACCCCGTCGGCCAGTTCCACGACGATGTCACCGGACATCGCGCCGTTCAGCGAACGTACCGCCGTCTGTGCCGAGGCCAGCGAGCACGGCTGGGCGGAGGTGCAGGCGGTGCCGGTCCCGGCGGGTGACGCGTACAGGGTCGTGGTGGCCGCGAGGGCCGGGGGGGCGGGGGCGACGAGGGCGAACGCCGCGGCCAGCGCCGCGGCGATGATGCCGATCAGAATCGGTCTCAGCGCCGTGACGGGCGAAGATGACTGCACGGTGGTTCCTTTGGGGGGTACGGGTGTGGCCAGGTCACGCCCTGCTGCTCAGGCAGGTGACGCCCTTCTGAGGGTCATCGCTTCTAATTACGTTGTGAGTATGGATAACCGTCAAGCCCTTAAGCCCGCTTATTTCATCATTCGCACACCAAAATCCTAGCCATAGTTAGCCGTTTTCCTTCTTCACCAGCGGAGATGCTTGCCACCGCCCACGCCCGCGCAGATCGCCCTCGCATGAACCGTTCGTATGTGTCGTACTAATCGGCACCACGTCTGAGCTTGGGAGGGCAACCTCATCAGTCATACTTTGCAGGGAACGGCGAGGAGGAAGCACGGTGACCGACACCCCGCGCGAGAGCGGATACCGGCCGGGTTACGAGGTGGCCGCCGAGCAGGTACTGGAATTCATCGTCCGGCTCGGCCTGCGCCCGGGCGACCGCATGCCGACCGAGAACGAGCTGGCACGGCAACTGGGCACCAGCCGCACCGTGGTGCGCGAGGCGGTGAAGATACTCTCCGCGCTCGGCCGGGTACGCGCCCAGAAGGGCCGCGGCCTGTACGTGGCCGACGACGAGGGGATGTTCGGCACCGGGCGCTGGGCGTCCTTCTTCCTCCCCACAGACCTCGACCACGTCTACATGCTGTTCGAGTTCCGCCGGGCGCAGGAGATGGAGACCAGCCGGTTGGCCGCCCGCCGCGCCACCCCCGCGGAGCTGAGGGCCATCGAGGACGCGGCCGGCGTGTGCCGCCACGGCTTCGAGACCGGACGCGAGGAACTGTTCAACGAGGGCGACGACACCTTTCACACCGCCATCGCCACGGCCTCGCACAACATCTTCCTCCAGGTCGCGGTGCGGGAGGCCCGCAGACTGCAGGCGCAGTCGAACCTCATCGGGCTGCGCGGCTCGGTGGGCGGGCACGCCGCCAAGGCCGTCGAGGAGCACGACACCATCTATCAGGCCATCCGCGCCGGCGACCCGGAAGCGGCCGCCCAGGCCGCCGCCACGCACATCGACAACACCCTCGACGACTACCGACGGGAGATCCAGCAGCGCCTCTTCTCCTCATCCCAGTGATCCGCCCGGCGATCGGCCATCCGAACCGGTTCGTCCATCTGGGAACCGACAGGACGTGATCAGGCGAGTCGGCGGCGGACGAACGTTTCATCGAGCCCGACTCGGCGGGAGTGCGAGCATCGCCGAGGACAAGAGCCTGGCGATTCTCGACGACCTCGTCGTCACACGGCGCGTGCTGGAGTCCGACATGGCCAACGTCTCCTCCCGCCTGGCCGGGCTGGACACCATGGAGCAGCTGCGCGCACTGGTCATCAACACCGCCCGGCACATGGGCCGAACGGAGCGGGCCCTGTGCGTGGCGTCGAACCTCGGCCACCGCCGCATCTACGAACGCATCGCCGCCCACGATCCCGACGGCGCCGCCGAGGCGATGTTCAATCACATCACCGAGGCCTGGATCGTCCGCCGCAACGGAACGGCCGATCCCGTACGGCTGCGGCGTTGGCACGGACCCACCCCGTGAGACCGGCCACCTCGCCCGAGCGCTCGGAACGATTCGATTGACCGACAATGAAAGTTTCATCGCGGGACGTCAGTGGTGACCACGGCCGCTTCCCCTGGTCAGACGCAGGAGCGACGAGTCGTCTCAGGCGAGAGCCCCTCAATGCCGAAAAGCCCGGGCCTTGACAGGGCTTGTCACGGTCATATTTGCTCCGCTGCACCGTCGCCTCGAGCCGACCGGAAGAAAGGAGATCCGATTACGGCGGCGTTGAGTGAGCGCTAACACCTTTGGGATTCGACCGGTCGGCCGATGCGTGCAGGACCGGCGAATTTCGATCGGCAGAACACGGTGCGCCGTCGACCCGGTATTCACCGAGCCAGAGACCAGAAACGCCGGCCGCCGACGCCCTCACCCCGGAAAAGGTGGAGGAAATGGCTTCCCATCTACGTATGTCACCACGAGAACGGCAAAGGAATTTTCGTGATGTCGATGCTTAGGTCCCTCTTCACCGCTATCGCGTCCACGGCACTGCTCGTCGTTCTGGCCACGGTGCATACGGCGCTGGGCGACAGCGCCATCCCGTCGCTCGCAAAACAGAGCGCCCTCGCGGCCACCGCGGGATGCGGCAAGACTCCGACGCTCAGAAGCGGTACGCAGTCGATTACGACCAGCGGGAAAAATCGCAGCTACATCCTGAGGATTCCGGACGACTACCACAACACCACCCCCTATCGATTGATCTTCGGGTTCCACTGGAATGGCGGAACAGCCAACGATGTCGACTCGGGCGGAACCAGTGGGTACCCCTGGTCCTACTACGGGCTCAGGGCATTGTCGAACAACACCGCGATCTTCGTCGCGCCTCAGGGCTTCAACAATGGCTGGGCCAACTCGGGCGGTGAGGACGTCACCTTCGTCGACGACATGATCCGCCGGATCGAGGCGGACCTCTGTGTGGACACCTCCCAGCGCTTCGCCTTGGGCTTCAGCTACGGCGGCGGCATGAGCTACGCGCTCGCGTGCGCCCGGGCGACGGTCTTTCGCGCGGTGGCGGTCTACTCCGGCGCGCAGCTCAGCGGGTGCAGCGGCGGCACCGAGCCCGTCGCGTACATAGGACTCCACGGCCTCAGGGATCCGGTGCTCAACATCTCCGCGGGCCGGTCGCTGCGTGACAGGTTCGTCAGGAACAACGGCTGCACGCCCCAGAACCCGCCGGAGCCGGCGCAGGGAAGCCTGACGCATATCGTCACCTACTACTCCGGGTGCCGGGCCGGGTATCCGGTCGCATGGGCGGCGTTCGACGCAGGCCACACCCCCGGTCCCGTGGACGGGAAGCCTGGCGACTTCGAACCCGGCGAGAATTCCTGGACCAGGCCAGTGGTGTGGAATTTCTTCACGCAGTTCGGAGGCAGCAACCCGACTCCGACGCCGACCCCCACGAGTAATCCGCCGGCGACGAGCGCGCTCAAGGGCGTGGGGTCTGGGCGGTGTCTGGACGTCAACGGCGCCTCGCAGGCCAACGGTGCGCAGGTGCAGATCTGGGACTGCAACGGGCAGGCCAACCAGCAGTGGACCTCCG
>NZ_JBFAMX010000677.1:0-5229 GCF_040659615.1 Nonomuraea sp. NPDC049784 | reverse complement strand
GCCCTCTGGCGGCGAGCTCCCGCGACAGAGACTCCTCCTCGACGGGCAGATCCGCCCCCGCCAGGCAGGCCGACACGTGGTCGAACCCGCCCGCGGGCGGCGGCAGCGTCGAGAGCGCCTGCTCCACGACGCTCACGGCCGCCTCCACCCCGTCGCGCTGCGGCGCGAACCCGCCGGAACGGCCTGTGGCGAGCACCTGGCCGTCCTCCGACACCACCGCGACGTCGGTCTTGCTGTTGCCGCCGTCCACGGCCAGCACGAGCCTGGGGCTTGCCACTAGCCCACCGTCCAGGGCAGGTGCGCGCGGTTGGCCTCCAGCAGCAGGCCCATCAGCTCCTCGGCGATCTCGTCCTGCCCGACCAGGGGATGGGCGAGCAGCGCGTCCCGCACTCGGTCCGCCCCGCCGTGCAGGGCCGCCTCCAGGGCGAGCGTCTCATACGCGGACACGTGCGCGATCAGCCCGGCGTACAGCGGCTCGACGGCGGGCACCGGCAGCGGCACCGCCCCGCCCGCCCCGACGGTCGCCGGCACCTCGATTACCGCCGAGTCGTCGAGGAACGGCAGCGTGCCGGCGTTGCGCACGTTGACAATCTGAGTGTCGCCCCGGTCACCGAGCAGCGACGCGATCAGCGCCACGGCCGCCTCCGAATAGAACGCCCCGCCCCGCTCCGACAGCAGCTCCGGCTTCGTCACCACGGCGGGGTCGGCGTACAGCTCCAGCAACCGGCGCTCCAGCGCCGCCACCTCCGCCGCCCGCGACGGCTTCGAGCGCTGCTCGCGGACCACCGCGTCGTGCGCGTAGAAGTAGCGCAGATAGTACGAGGGGATCGCGCGGAGCCGCTCCAGCAGCGCCGGCCGCAGCCCGAGGCTGTCGGCGATCTCCTGGCCGTGGGTGCGCAGGATGGACGGCAGGATGTCCTCCCCGTCCAGGTAGACGGCCCGCTCCCAGGTCAGGTGGTTGAGCCCGACGTGGCCGAGCGAGATCCGCGAGGGGTCCACCCCCAGCTCGGCGGCGAAGTTGCGCTGGAAGCCGATCGCCACGTTGCACAGCCCGAGCGCCCGGTGCCCGGCGTCGAGGAGGGCCCGGGTGACGATGCCGACGGGGTTGGTGAAGTCCACGATCCACGCCTCCGGCGCGAGCGACCGTACGACGGAGGCGATCTCCAGCACGACCGGCACCGTGCGCAGCGCCTTGGCCAGCCCGCCCGCGCCCGTCGTCTCCTGCCCCACGCACCCGCAGCGCAGCGGCAGCGTCTCGTCCACCTCCCTGGCCGCCTGCCCGCCCACCCTGAGCTGGAACAGCACCGCCCGGGCCCCCGCGACCCCCTCCTCGACCGAGGAGGTGGCCAGCACGCGCGCCGGGTGCCCCGCATGCGCCAGGATCCGCCGCGACACGCCCGCGACCAGCTCCAGGCGCGTCGCGTCGGGGTCAATCAGGGCGATCTCCGTCACCGGCAACTCGTCGCGCAGCCGCGCGAACCCGTCGATCAGCTCAGGCGTGTACGTCGAGCCACCCCCGACCACGGCCAGTTTCAACCCTTCACCCCCGTCAAAGTCACGCCCTCGATGAACACTCGCTGGGCGAAGAAGAACACGATGATCACCGGTGCGGTCACCAGCAGCGTGGCGGCCATGGTGAGGTTCCACTGCACGCTGTGGAACGCCTTGAACGTGGCCAGGCCGAGCGACAGCGTCAGATGGTCCTGCTCGACGCCGGCGTACAGCAGCGGCCCGTAGTAGTCGTTCCAGCAGTAGAAGAACTGGAACAGGGCGACCGCCGCGACGGCCGGGCGGGCCATCGGCAGGATCACCCTGATCAGGATCGTCAGGTCCGAGCAGCCGTCCACCTTGGCCGCGTCGGTGTAGTCGCGCGGGATCGTGACCAGGAACTGCCGCAGCAGGAAGATCGAGAACGCGTCCCCGAGCAACATCGGCAGGATCAGCGGCCACAGGCTGTCGGTCAGCCCCAGCCGCGCCCACACCAGGTAGATCGGCACCGCGATGACCTGCGGCGGCAGCATCATCGCGGTGATCACCAGCAGGAACGCCAGCCGCCGCCCAGGGAAGCGGAACCGGGCCAGCGCGTACGCCACCGGAACGGACGACACCACGGTGAAGAGCGTCCCGAGCACCGCGTACATGAGCGTGTTGGCCGCCCACCGCAGCAGCATCGACTTCTCGAACACCACGGCGAAGTTGTCCCAGTTCCAGCTGCGCGGCCACAGGTCGCTGGTCAGCGCCTGCTGGTCGGTCATCAGCGCGGTCAGCCCGATGAACACCACCGGCGCCAGGAACATCAGCGCCAGCGCGATGGCCAGGGCGTGGGTGGCGATCCAGACCAGCAGCCGCCGCCTGCGGGCCCTGACGCCGTCGCGGCGCGTGTGCGTGGCCACCGTGCGGGGCGGCGCGGTCACCGTGGCGCTCATGACGCCTCCTCGGCCCGGCGGAACTGCCGCAGCAGGATCAACGTGAAGATCATCGAGGTGGCGAACAGGAGCAGGGCGAGCACGCAGGCGTACCCCATGGTGTAGTCGCGGAAGCCGACCTGGAACAGCCACTGCGGCAGCGTGAGCAGCGACTCGTCCGGATAGCCGGGCGAGAACGAGCTGCCGGGGGAGTCGGTCGCGCCCGAGGCCACGCGGGAGGCGATCATCGCCTGCGTGAAGTACTGCAGGGCGTAGATGACGTTCGTGACCAGCGAGAACATCAGCACCGGCGCGATCGCCGGCAGCGTCACGCTGCGGAACTGCCGCCACGGGCCCGCCCCGTCGATGGCGGCGGCCTCGTACAGGTGCCTGGGCACGTCGAGCAGCGCCGCCATGAAGATCACGACGAGCTGGCCGCAGCTCCACAGCGACAGCAGCGTCAGGCTCGGCTTGGACCAGGCCGGGTCGCCGAACCAGTCGGGCCCCTGGATGCCGAACAGGGCGAGAAACTGGTTCCACGGCCCGGTCGCCGGGTTCATCAGGAAGACGAACGTGATCGTGCCGGCCGCCAGCGGCACCAGCGACGGCAGGTAGAAGATCGTGCGGAACAGCCCGGCCCCGGCCTTGAGCCTGACCACGAGCTGCGCCAGCGCCAGCGAGCACAGCACGGTCGCCGGCACCATGATGAGCACCAGCCACAGCGTGTTCTTCGCCGAGGTCAGCACTCTCGGGTCCTCGAACAGGTAGCGGTAGTTGTCCAGGCCGGCGAACTCGAGGGTGTACATGTCGTAGCGGTGGAAGGAGAAGTACACCGTGGACAGCAGCGGGTAGACGAAGAAGATCGCCAGTCCGGCCAGCCACGGCGACAGCCACACGAGGGCACGCAGGCCCTCGCGGCGCCGCCACACGTCAGCGAGCGAGGTCACCTCAGCCCCCGGACAGCTTCAGCTTGTCGTTGATCTGCTTGTCGACGCTCTTCAGCCCGGCGTCGAGGTCGGGTACGGCGCCCTTCTCCCACTTCTCGATGAAGCTGGACAGGGCCTCCTGGTTGAAGACGCTGTTCACGCTGGCGGGGATGGTCGAGGTCTTCGGATGGGCGAAGATATCCAGAAAAGTCTTGAAATTGGCGTCCTTGGTGAGGTCGGGGGAGTCCATCGCCGCCTTCGTCGTGGGGACGTTGCGCAGCGCGTTCGACAGCGTCACCAGCGAGGCGGTGTCGGTGGTGAGGTGCTTGACCAGCTCCCACGCCTGTTGCGGATGCTTGGCGCCCTTCGGCACGCCGATCACGGTGCCCGCGGTGAAGCCGCTGCCGTACAGGTCGGGCCGGTCGTCGGCGACGGGCAGGGGAGCGGTGCCGTAGTCGAGGTCCTTCGCGTCGCCGGCGATCATGGCGTTACGCCACTCGCCGTCGAGCACCATGGCGACCTTGCCCTCGTAGAACGGGTGCTTGGCGCTCCACTCGTCGCCCAGGCTCTTGCGGAACTTCTCCAGGTTGGCGTAGCCGTACCAGTCGACGAGCTCCTTCTGCCAGGTGAGGAGCTTCTTCCAGGCCGGGTCGGAGCCGATGGCCGAGGTGCCGTCGTCGTTGTACCACTTGGCGCCCGCCATGGGGGCGAGGTGGCTGGGGCTGTTCTCGTAGTACTGGACGCTCGGGATGAAGCCGGCCACCTTGATCGTGCCGTCGGCGTCGCGCACGGTCAGCTTCTTGGCCAGCGCCGTCAGCTCGCTCAGCGTCTTGGGCGGCGCGTTGCCCTTCATCAGGGCCTTGTTGTAGTAGAGGCCGTACGCGTCGGCCAGCAGCGGCAGCGTGCACTGCCTGCCCTCGAAGCTCGAGTAGGACCGCGCCACCTCCGGCAGCACCGATAAGTCGATGCCGTCCTGCTTGATCACCGGGGTCAGGTCCTGGAACGATCCCGACTTGCACCATTGGGCGACGCTGTCGGTCGTGAACGAGGCCGCCACGTCGGGTGCGTTCCCGCCGCGGATGGCGTGGGTGATCTGGTCGTCCTGGACGCCCTTGACGGCCTTGACGGTGATCTGCGGGAATTTCTGGTTGAAGCCCTTGATGGCGTCCTCGAACGCCTTGACCTCGGCGTCGGTGGAGAAGCCGTGCCACAGCTCCAGTGTGGCCGCGGGAAGGGGCTGCGAGGCGGAGCCCGCGGGTCTGGGCTGGGCGCCGAGCGACGGCCCTGCCTCCTTGTTCGCTGTGCACCCGGTCAGAGTGCACGCGGTCAGCGCGAGAGCCGCGGCGACCGCCAGGGGGACGAAGCGCACGGGGGGTGCCTCCTGCCGGGGATCATGGTGAGAAGGTAGGTGTAGAAGCCGCTATCTGCGGTGAGCCGCTGGACGCGGCCACGGTTGAGCTGAAGACCTCGTCGCGGACGGTGTGGAGGGCGAGATCGAGGGCGCCGGCCAGGACCGGGTTGCCTTCGACGTTCGACAGGCGGACCCGGGGCTGCGGGATGGTGAGCGCGTGCAGCTCGTGCTCGACCAGCTCGCGCAGGGTCTCGCCGCCCGACAGCACGATGCCGCCGGTCAGGATCACCAGCCCTGGGTCGACCACGGAGGTGATGGCGGCCAGGCCCACGGCCAGGCGGGCGGCGATGTCGCGTAGCCCGGCCCTGGCGTCGTCGGCCTTCTGCCCCTTGCCCTGGGCCGCCTTGACGGCGTTGGCGACGGCGTGCTGGAAGTCGGCGCCGCGCACGCCGTACGAGCGCAGCAGCCTCAGCACGGCCGGGCCGCCGGTGAGCGCCTGGTAGCCGTGGTTGGCGTAGCGCCCCGCCTCGCGAGCCGTGGGCGCGCC
>NZ_JBFAMX010000676.1:0-5231 GCF_040659615.1 Nonomuraea sp. NPDC049784 | reverse complement strand
CGGGGGGTGCGGCGGAGGCGGCTGCGGCGGAGGCGGAAGCGGGTGATCCGCGCCGCATGGTCTCAGCGGCGGAAGAAGTCGAGGGTGCGGGCCTGCTCCTGCTCGTCCCCGACCGGGCTCACCAGGAACTCCGTCGCGCCGGCGTCCGCGTACTGTGCGATCGCCTTCTCGACGGTGCGCTCGTCCCCGGCGATGACCGTCTCGTGCACGCCCGAAAGGCCCTGGCGCTCCAGCATGGAGCCGTAGCTGGCGAAGCTCCCGGCGAAGCCGAAACGTTCGCCGATCTGGTTCCGGACCCGTTCGGGATCGTCGGTCACCGCCACCATGGCGCTGACGACGACACGCGGTGAGGGACGGCCCGCCGCCCGCGCGGCCTCGGTGATGCGCGGCACGATGTGCTCGCCGATCGCCTGGGCGCCCGTCCAGACGGTGACCGTGCCGTCGGTCAGCTCTCCCGCTATGCGCAGCATCACCGGACCGAGCGCGGACAGCAGCACCGGTGGCGCGGTGGCGCCGGGCGCGTCCACCTGGCCGGCGGCCGAGAGCGTCTCGCCGCGGTACTCGACCGTCTCGCCCCGCAGCAGCGGCATCAGCGCGCTGAGGTACTCACGCACGTGCCGGGCGGGGCGGTCGTAGGACAGGCCGAAGGCGCCCTCGATGACCTCCCGGTGGCTCGGGCCGAGGCCGAGCGTGAAGGTGTTCCCGCTGACGGACTGCGCGGTGAGCGCCTGTCCGGCCAGTGCCAGCGGGTGCCTCGGGTACGTCTGCACCACGGCCGTGCCGACCTCGATGCCCGGCACCTCCCGCCCGGCCAGCGCCGCCACGGTGATCGAGTCCCACGAGGTCAGCTGGCTGAAGAAGGCACTCTCGAACCCCGCGGCCCTGGCGTCGCGCACCTGGCCGACCAAGGAGTCCACGCCTGCACCACCGCTGTGGAGGTAAACGCCGATCTTCATGGTTGCTCCTAACATGAATCGGATGTTCCGCTTCCGTCCAGGAACGCTACAGTAACCTGAATTTGGAATTCCGGTTAGGGGTGGGAATGGTACGAGCCGACGCGCGGCGCAACCGCGAACGCATCACGACGACCGCGCTCGACCTGTTCGCCGAGCGCGGGCCCGGCGTGTCCATGGAGGACATCGCCCGCGCGGCGGGACTCGGCGTGGGCACGCTGTATCGCCACTTCCCCGACCGGCTCGCCCTGGTGACGGACATCGCGAACACCGCTCTGTACGGCCTGCGCGACCACGCTCTGGCTCAGTTGGCCGCGGACATCTCCCGCTGGGAGGCGCTCCTGCGCGTCGTACGTCACTGCGCCGGCCAGCCGTTCGCCCTGATCACATCACTCGTCGGGACGCCCCCGGCGCCGCCCTCGACCCAGGAGCTCGTACGGGAGGTCAACGTGCTGCTGGCGGAGATCGTCAAGCAGGCGCAGGAAGAGGGCACGTTGCGTCGCGACATCACGCCCGAGCAGGTCGTCGGGCTGCTCAACGTGATGGTCTGCCGCCCGGGCGCCCAGCCCGACGACCCGCTCAGCACCGTGATGCTCGACGGCCTCAAAGCCGGCAGGACCGCTTAACGCCTTGCCTGACCTCGGTGGTCACCGGGAGAATTTCCGATCATGAAGCCGCAGGTGATCAAGGCGGGGTGGCTGACCCTGCGCCCGTTCACGCCCGAGGACATCCCATGGGTCTACGAGGTCTCGCTGGACCCGGCGCTGCAGCAGTTCGTCGAGCTGCCCTCGCCCTACCGGCTCGAGAACGCGAGATTCTTCGTGGAGGAGCTGGCCATCGCGGGCTGGGAAAGCGGCCATCGCCTGGAGTTCCTCGCGGAAGACGCCGCCACCGGCACCCGCCTGGGCCGGGCCGGACTCGGCGTGGGCCATGAAGGCATAGCCGAGATCGGTTTCTGGGTCGATCCCAAAGCCCGCCGGCGCGGCGTCGCCACCACAACGGTGCGTGCCGTCTGCGCGTGGGCCTTCGAGACCCTCGACCTGGAGATCATCGAATGGCGGTGCGAGGTCGGGAACCACGCGTCCCGGCGGGTCGCCGAGAAGGCCGGCTTCCTCATGGAGGGAACGCTCCGCAAACGCCTGTTCCACCGCGGCGAGAGAGTCGACGCCTGGGTCGGCTCCCTGATCGAGGACGAAGCGCTCCGCCGCGTCAGTGCTTGATGGGCAGGTCCTTGCGGGCCTGGTCCAGGTCCGTGGCCCAGATCCACAGCCGGTCCGGCGGCGGGACCTCGTGGTAGCCGTACAGGCCGACCTCGGTCAGGGTACGCAGGTCCACGCACACACGCTGGTAGGCCTCCGCGATCGCGTCCGCGGGGTCGTCCAGGTGCTGGGTGCCGAGCTTGATACAGGCGCGGTACTCGTAACCCAGCAGCAGATCCGGGCCGAAGTGCGCCCACGCGCCGCGCTTCTCCCGCCATGCCGTCGCGGCCTCGTCGAGCAGCAGGTTCAGGTCGAAGGCGGGCGGGATGGACGGATAGATGACGAAGGTGGCGGCCCAGCCGAGCGCCACCATGTCCAGGTTGAAGGTACGCCGCTTGGGGTCGTCACGCGGCGGCAGCGGGTCGGACGCGCCGCCTGAGAACCAGGGCGCGGTGTAGGCCAGCAGGCGTCCGTGGCCTTCGACGAGCTCGCCGGTGGCGACGACCGCCATCTTGCGCTGCGTCCCGTTCTGGCGGGTCTGCCGGGTCTTGACCATGACCTTGTGTGCCTCGGCCGCCAGCTGGCCGGCGGTCAGATGGTGCAGGGCGGCGTCGGGCGTGATGCGCGAGATGAGGTAGTCGCGCAGGTGCTGAGGGAGGGCGTCGTACGTGCCGTCCTGCAGGCGTGCCTTGGTGCGTTCGAGCGCGGCTTGGGCGGTCGGCGGGTTGCCGCCGTAGTGGCTCTCCGGGGTGTCGATCGACACCATCCGGATCGACATCTCGATCTTCGGGGTGTCGCCGTCGGTCACTTCGACGAACTTGTAGTCGTTGGCGGGGCGGCTGGGCCCGACGAAGTCAAGATCAATCATTGCTGGTGCTCCGGTGACGGCTAGACCTGGAGCACCAACATCGCAGCCGACTGAGCTTCCATGCCGCCGGACACGCTTGTCCACTCTGCCGAAGATCGTAAATTTCCGACATGAAAGTTTCACCAGGAGAAAGTGGCGCTGTTAGCCGTTGGCCAGCGGCGATGCCTTTTCGGCAGGGATGGCGCACCTCCCTGGCATTGACGGCAGGAAAGCGCTTTCCTACCGTTGTAGTCGTTCGGTCCCATGCTGCTCGGCCACAGCGACAGCAACGGCGGCGAGGACCGCGGCCACCTGAGGGTGACCTACCACCACAACTGGTTCGACGGCACCAATCAGCGCCACCCACGGGTGCGCTTCGGCAACCCGGTGCACGTGTACAACAACTACTACGCCAACATCGGCAGCTACGGTGTGGCGTCCACGTGCGAGGCGGGCGTCCTCGTCGAGGGCAACTACTTCGAGAACACCAAGGACCCGTTCCACCGTGGCGAGGGCAGCTCGCCCGCGGGCAACCTCGTCGCCCGCAACAACTACTTCGTGAACTCCGGCAGCGGCAGCGCCGGAGGCAGCGTCGGCTCGATCCCGTACTCCTATCCCCTGGACACCCCGTCCAACGTCAAGTCGATCGTGACCGGTGGCGCGGGCGCGGGCCGCATCAGCATCTGACCCACTCACCAGCGGCCTCCCCGGGTTCCTCCACACCCGGGGAGGCCGCCCCATGCTCGGTGGCGCGGAAGGGGGCGCGGCGATGTCACACTTCCTGAGGTCGGAGCCTCTCAGGGGGTTGACCAGGTGCCGCCGCGCCGGCACCGCTCTCACGAATCATCCCTGGGGGTTCTCGTGTCCACTGCCTACGTCGTCACCGCCCTGGTGACCATCGCCGCCAACACCTTCTCGGGCTTCGCCGCCATGACCCGCCTCAAGCCGATCATGCGGACACTCGGTCCCGCACTTGAAAGGGCGGGCGTGCCGGAATCGTGGCTGGTCTTCCCGATAGGCGCGCTCAAAGCGGTGGGTGCGCTGGGGCTGGCGCTCGGGCTCCTCGGCGTGCCGTTGATCGGTACGGCTGCCGCGGCCGGTCTCATCCTCTACTTCGTCTGCGCTCTCTACACCCACCTGCGCGTCAGCGACTTCTCGCCGCAGTTCTTCCTGGCGATCGTGTTCCTCGGGCTGGCGGTGGCCACGCTGTCGTTGGACCCCGCGGTGGTGCTGGACATCGCGGGCTGACGGGTGAGCCCGCGCACATGTTGAAGAGGAGGTAGATTTTAAATCAGTCGCTTGACTTAAGGTGTGCCGCTCTGGTTGGCTGATCGCGGTCGATGTCCACTCTTGGAGGTCACGGTGAGTAAAGCCGGCAGTGAGCAGGTGCTGAGCTATCCGATTCCGAGCGAGGCGCCCCTGGAGCCGCCCGCGGAGTGGGCGGAGCTGCGTCAGCAGTGCCCGGTCGCGCGGATCAAGCTGCCCAGCGGCGACGAGGCGAAGCTCCTCACCCGCTACGAGGACGTCAAACAGGTGCTGTCCGACCCGCGCTTCACCCGGCAACTGAACGCCGACGACGCCGCCCGGATCTCCGCCAACGAGTCGGGCGGCGTCTTCAACTCGGACATGGCGCTGTCGATCCCTCAATCCGGCGAGGGCCACCTGCGGTGGCGGCGCATGGTGGGCAAGTGGTTCACCGCCAAGCGCATGGCGGCGCTGCGGCCGGGGATCGAGGCGATGGCTGAGCGGCTCATCGACGAGATGGTGAAGGCCGGCCAGCCGGCCGACCTCAAGGCGAGCCTGGGCTTCCCGCTGCCGGTCTGGGTGATCTGCGACATGCTCGGGGTCCCAGACTCCGATCGGGACAGGTTCTCCCACTGGTCCGACACACTGCTCAACCTGACCCGCTACACCGACGCGGAGATCCGCGCGGCGCATACCGAGTTCTTCGCCTACATGGCCTCGCACATCGCCGCCAAGCGGGCGCAGCCGAGCGACGACCTGCTCAGCGAGCTGATCACCAGTGCCGGCGACGGCGGGCTGTCGGACAACGAGCTGGTGGCCACCGGCCTCGCGCTGCTGATGGCCGGGCACGAGACCACGGCAAACATGATCGGCAAGATGGTGAGCATGCTGCTGGCCGACCGGCGTCGCTGGGAGCGGCTGCTGGCGGACCCGTCGCTGGTGCGTACGGCGGTGGAGGAGGCGTTGCGCTTCGACGCCAACTCGGGC
>NZ_JBFAMX010000675.1:0-5262 GCF_040659615.1 Nonomuraea sp. NPDC049784 | reverse complement strand
CGCGCCGGTGAGCACCTGGTCGGCCACGAGCCGCTGCAGCGGGGCCGCCTCCGGGTTGGAGGTGCGGGCCAGCACGAACACGCCCGCGTCGTTGGCCACGGCCGAGGTGATCGCCCCCTCCAGCGACCCGAACCCGAGGTACGGGCTCAGCGTCACGGCGTCGACGGCCAGCGGGCTGCCCCGGTCGAGGTAGGCCTCGGCGTAGGCGGCCATCGTGCTGTCGATGTCGCCCCGCTTGACGTCGAGCAGCACCAGCGTGCCGGCCTCGCGCAGGTCGGCGATGGTGCGTTCCAGCACGGCGATGCCGCGGCTGCCCCAGCGCTCGAAGAAGGCCGACTGCGGCTTGACCACGGCCGCCACGTCGCTCACGGCGTCGGCCACCGTGCGGCTGAAGCGCTCGAGACCGGCGGGCGAGTCGTCGAGCCCCCAGGCGTGGAGCAGGGCCGGGCTCGGATCTATGCCCACACAGAGCGGTCCGCACTCGTCGAGCCTGGCGCGCAGGCGTGTTCCGAACGACTCGTTCATCCTCCGCAGCCTAGCTCCCGGCGGCCATGGCCAGGAATGTTTACTGCGGCGATGATATGAACAGGTGTCTTCCAGGAGTGGCCTTGGGGGTAGATCAGCTTACATGTACGAGATCGCCCAACGGGTGCTGGTGCTGCGTACCGATCCGCCGCGCGATGTCACCGTCACCGTCGGCGTGCCTTATGAGGAGCCGACGGGAGACTGGTCGTGCCCGTACCGGATCGACGGGCTTGACGGGTGGGAGCACGAGCGGAAGGTCACCGGGTTCGACTCGCTCGAGGCGATCGAGCTGGCGCTGGTCATGGTGCGGGCCGCGCTGGCCGGCTCGCACGAGGCGAAGGAGGGACTGCTGCACTGGGAGGACGTGCCGGAGCAGCGCCCGCAGACGGTGTACATGAGCTGGGACAAGATCCGCGATGTCGCCTATATCGCGATGAAGCACGAAATAGTGCCTGACGAGGTGGCAAATCAGGTCGCGGCGGAAGACGTCGTGCTGGACTTCGGCGACTCCGGGCAGCTCCTGGGCCTGGAGCTGCCGAACGCGTCGACACGGCTCCCGTCCGAGATGCGGATCTGACAGGGCTCTCCTCAGACCGGAATAATCTGCACCGTGAGCACCATGACTCTCCCGCGTATCGTGGCCACCGACCTCGACGGCACCCTTCTCAACTCATCCGGCGCCATCACACCCCGCACCAGGAAAGCACTCCAGCGCGCCCGCGCGGCCGGAGCCGAGATCGTCTTCGTCACCGCCAGAGCGCCGCGCGGCATCCGCGAGATCGCCGGCCAGGCGGGCGTCTCGGGCACCGCGATCTGCAGCAACGGCGCGATCGTGTACGACCTGGCCACCGACGAGATCACCGCCAGCCACCTCCTGGACCGGGCGGCGGCCAGGCGCGTCGCGGAGACCCTGTCCGAGGCCCTGCCCGGCGTCGGCCTGGCCGTCGAGACGGGCAGAAACCTGCTCACCGAGGCCGCCTACACCCGGCGCATCGAGCACGACCTGGCGTACTACCGCGAGGTGAGCTCCGTCTTCGACGGCGACGAGCCCATCGTCAAGTTGCTCGCCCTGTCGCCCGGCCACACGGCGGACGAGATGTTCACGGCCGTGATCGCGGCGATCGAGGGCCAGGCCGAGGTCACGCACTCCGGCGTGGACGGGCTCCTCGAGATCAGCGCTTCCGGGGTGACGAAGGCCGGCACGCTCGACGTGCTCTGCCGGGAGTGGGGGATCGAGCCCGGCGAGGTGGTGGCGTTCGGCGACATGCCGAACGACCTGGCCGTGCTCACCTACGCCGGCGCCGGGTACGCCATGGCCAACGCGCACCACCTGGTGCTGGCGGCGACCGAGCGCCGGACGCTGTCCAACGACGAGGACGGGGTGGCCGCCGTGCTCGAGGACCTCTACGGTTGACGCGCCCCTTCCCCTTGGTGCCCGCCCGCCGGTGAGCAGGGTCAGCCCGCCTGCGATGACGGCGGCGGCGATGATCCGGCGTGTGGTGCTTCCCAACGGCCCTGAGCGGCCATGACCTCGTCGGCGTGGTCGAACGCCCAGGCCCCGAACGCCTCGATCGGGCCGAGGAGGGTGCGGCCGAGGCCGGTCAGCTCGTACTCGACGCGGGGAGGGGTCTCGGCGTAGACGTGGCGCGAGACCAGGCCATTGAACTCCAGGCGGCGCAGCGTCTCGGTGAGGACCTTGGTGCTGATGCCGCCGATCTCCTCGCGCAGCCGTCCCGGGCGGCGGGGGCCGTGGCGCAGCGCCCAGATGACGACCGCGTTCCAGGTGTTGGCCAGCAGGTCGAAGGCCAGCCTTGCCTGGCAGTCGGCGATGAACAAGGGGGCCTCCATTAGGCACCGAATGGTGCGTGACGTCCTCTCTACAGTCCTTTTACCAGTTCACCTGAGAGAGGACGGACATGCGTATCGGAATTCTGGGAGCGGGCGGGATGGCGGACGCCCTGGGCACGCAGTGGGCTCGGGCGGGCCATGAGGTGATGATCAGCGGGCGGGATCTCTCGGCGGGGGAGGCCCGGGCCGCGAACATGACCGCGCAGGCGGATGGGGCGGTCGTGCGCGCCGGGAGCTGGGCGGAGGCGGCGGAGTTCGGGGAGGTCGCGATGGTGGCCGTCAGGCAGGCGGGGCTCGTCGGCGTGCTCCGGGCCGTCGGTACGGCGCTGCGCGGCAAGCCCGTCATCGACGTCGCCAACGCCGAAGGGCCCTACGACCCCACGCGCCCGATCGCCCCGATGATTCGCGATCTCACGGGAGGTCATGTGGTGAAGGCGTTCAACCTGTGCCACGTGGACGTCTGGCGGATGACGCCTCCCGTCTTCGACGGCCGGCCGCTGGCCGTGCCGCTGTGCGGTGACGACCCGGCGGCCCTGGCGGCCGGGCGCACGCTGGTCGCCGACCTCGGCTGCACGCCCGTGGACGGCGGCGGGCTCGAGCGGGCCATGCTGCTGGAGGCGACGGCCGCGTTCATGATCGGGCTCTGGTTCGGCGGCGCCGACGCCCAGGCCGTCCTTCCGCCGCTGTCCCATTCGGGCGTCTCGTAGTCGGGACGTACGACTGGCGGCGTATCGGGGATGACGACGACCGGCGGATGCCCCGGGCGGCCTCCCGGCAAGATCCTGGAGACCTTCACACAAGGTCAAAGGAGAAGTCCAGTGGTAACCCAGGTCGCCAAGGGGAGCGGGTATGTGACCGCGTTCAAGGCCGTCGTCGTGCTCAACACGCTGTCCGTGCTGGTCCAGGCCGTGACGGCCGGGCAGCTGATGAGCGGGGGAGGGGCGACCGCGCACGGCACAGGGGCGCTCGCCGTGCACGTTCTGGGGCTGGCGCAGCTCGTCACCGCGGTCCTGTTGTGGCGCCCGGGCCGCGGCGCGGGCTGGCCCGCGCTGGTCAGCCTGGCGGTGCTGCTGCTCGGCTTCGCCCAGTCCGCCTTGGGCGGCTCGGGCGTGCTGGCGGTGCACGTCCCGCTCGCCATGGCACTCTTCGGTCTCAGCGTCTGGCTCCTCGTCTGGGCCTGGCGCCGCTGACCCCACCGCCCGCCCACGACCAGCCTGCCCGCCCCTGCGCCCACCGATGGCGACGCTCGGGCGCGTCGAGGTTCGGCCCGTGCAGAGGGGTCAGGTGGGGTGGCGGGCCAGGTGGTCGGCGTGGCGGATCGGGTCCGGGAGGCGGTAGCGGGGGGCGAGGCTGAGGGCCTGGTCCGTGGCCGTGTCCAGGGAGATGCGATGGCCCTGGGAGACGTACACCGGCTTGACGCCCCGCTGCGTGCGCAGCGCGCGGCCCACGACGGCGCCTTCGTGGACGATCGGCGACCACTCGCCCCGCTCCGGCCCGGGCATGTCATGCGTGCCTACGAAGGGTGTCTTGCCCACGCCGAGCGCCGGGAGGCCGGTCAGGACACCCAGGTGGCAGGCCAGGCCGAAGCCGCGCGGATGCGCCAGCCCGTACCCGTCGCAGACCAGCAGGTCGGGCGTGACGGTGAGCCGTTCGAGCGCCTCCACCAGGGCGGGCAGCTCGCGGAAGGCGAACAGGCCGGGCACGTACGGGAACGCCACCTTGCCCTCGACCACCACCTCCTCCACCGTTGCCAGCGTGCCGGCGGCGAGCACGACCACGGCGGCCGTCAGCGAGTCGCCCCGGTAATGCACGTCCAGGCCCGCCACCAGGGAGAAGGTGGTGGGTCCCGTGAGCTCGACGTGTCCGCGGAGCCGGTCCTGGATGGACTCCGCCTCGGCGACGGTGGCCGGCCACGGGTGAAGCTGCTTAACCTGCACCCGGCTAAGGTATGCCCCTTTCGTTCGGCACGCAGTTCGTCATCTCCAGCCCCGTGACGTCGCGTCTGTAGGGTCGGGATCATGAGTGAAGTGCTGGTGGTCGTCGGTCCCGGCGTGGTGGCCGACGCCGGGCTGCTCGCCGAGATCGCCACGCGCGAGTTCACCGCCCTCGGCGTCTCCGGCACGCTCGTCTACGCTCGCGACGCCGGCCACATCCTGTCCCTGGTGAACGGCGTGGCTTCGGCGGTCGTGCTGCCCGGACCTTCCGACGAGGTGCGCGCGCTGATCGGGCGGTCGCTCGGGGTGGTCTGGGTGGACGTCGAGCGCGCCGACGGGGTGGTGGCGGGCCCCGGCGCCGCGCACCTCCATGGGCGTGGCGTCAGCGGGCTGGCCTGGGGGATCCGCCACGCCGTGCACCGGGTACGGCACCCGTCCCGGCGCATCGCGTACGGGCCGCTGCCGGACCAGTGGGGCGAGCTGTACCTGCCGGGCGGGGAGGAGGGCGAGCGGGCGCCGGTCGCGGTGCTCATCCACGGTGGGTACTGGCGGTCGATCTGGGCGGCCGACCTCATGGAGCCGCTCTGCGTCGACCTGGCCGGGCGCGGGCTCGCGGTGTGGAACCTCGAATACCGGCGCCCCGACCTGCACGGCTGGCACGCGACCACGGCGGACGTGGCGGCAGGGCTGGCCGCCCTCACGACCTCCGGCCCCGTCGGCCGGGATGCCCCGCCGGAGTCCGGGCCCGTCGGCCGTGACGTCGCGCCCGGGCTCGCCGACGTCGCGGCCTCCCTGGACCTCGGCAGGGTCGTCGTGGTGGGGCACTCGGCGGGCGCCCAGCTCGCCCTGCGCGCCGCGGCGGACCGTGCGCTGGCGGCGGGGCAGGGCGACACTCCGTCAGGTGCCGCGGGGGCGCGGATCGAGCTGGCGGTCTCGCTGGCAGGCGTGCTCGACC
>NZ_JBFAMX010000674.1:0-5281 GCF_040659615.1 Nonomuraea sp. NPDC049784 | reverse complement strand
CGAGCAGCTGGTCGGCCAGCGGCTCCAGGCCCAGCTCGCGGGCGATCTGCGCCTTGGTGCGCCGCTTGGGCTTGTAGGGCAGGTAGATGTCCTCGAGCCTGGCCTTGGTCTCCGCCGCCATGATCTGCTCACGCAGCTCGTCGTCGAGCTTGCCCTGAGACTCGATCGACTCGAGGATCGCCGCCCTGCGCTCCTCCAGCTCGCGCAGGTAGCGCAGGCGCTCTTCGAGCGTGCGCAGCTGCGCGTCGTCGAGGGTGCCGGTGACCTCTTTGCGGTATCGCGCGATGAACGGCACGGTGGCGCCGCCGTCGAGCAACTCGACGGCCGCCTGCACCTGGCCGTCGCGTACGCCCAGCTCTGCAGCGATCCGCTGGTGAATAGAGAGCACTTGCCTGCCTTTCGATGGTCCCGCCGGTCAATTGTGCAGGACTACGCCGTCTTTCATGACCAGAGTGCGCGCTGGGTGAACGACCACCGCCTCGGCCGCGCCCCCGCACGGCACGACGACCAGGTCGGCCCGGTCGCCCGGCGCCAGCCCGTACGACTCCAGCCCGAGCGCGCGGGCCCCGCCGTAGCTGGCGGCCTCCAGCGCCAGCTCGATGTCCTCGTCTCTGCGGAACGTGCTGCGGTAGGCGACGTGCATCGCCCGCTCCAGCATGTCACCGCTGCCGTAAGGGCCCCACAGGTCGCGGATGCCGTCGTGACCGCAGGCGACCGTGACGCCGGCGGCCCGCAGCTTCTTGATCGGCGGCACCGGGAAGCTGTAGACCGCCGCGGTCGCGATGGCGACGCCCGCCTCGGCGAAGCCCTGGATCAGGCGGTCTTGGTGGGCCTCGTCGAGCTGGCCCAGCGCGTAGGCGTGGCTGACCGTCACCCGGCCGCCCAGCCCCAGCGCCCTGGTGCGCTCGGTGATGAGCTCGAGCTCCCACCCGCCCAGCGAGCCGCCGTCGTGGAGATGGAGGTCGAGATGGGCGCCGTAGCGCTCGGCTAATCCGAAGATCAGGTCAAGGTGGCGCACGGGGTCGCGGTCGATGCCCGCCGGATCGAGGCCGCCGACCGCCTCGACGCCGCTCTTCAGCGCCTCTTCGAGCAGCTCGGCCGTGCCGGGGTTGATCAGCACGCCGTGCTGCGGGAACGCCACCTGGCGCACGTCGACGGGGGAGCCCGCGGCCGCCTCGAGCACGGCCTCCACGCCCCGTAGCCCCACAACGGGGTCGATGTCGGTGTGGGTGCGGACATGGGACGTGCCCGCCGCGCTCATGCGCTCCAGCAGCGCGCCAATCCGCTCGACGCTCGGCACGCCCAGCTCCGCACGGCGGCCGAGATCGTTTCCGATGCGCCCGGCCAGCGTGTCGTCGGCCGAGTGGGGCACCCACGGACCGCCGTAGAGGGTCTTGTCGAGATGGCAGTGCGCCTCGACGAGGCCGGGCAGCACGAGCTGCCCCGCGATGTCGACGACCAGAGCGCCGGGCGCGTCGATGCCCTGGGCGACGGTGTGGATCCGGCCGTCGCGGACGAGGATGTCGGCAGGGCCCTCGAGCCCCCAGGGGAGCCCGCCGCGGAGCAGGACGTCGGTCATGGCAAGCACCCTAAACGGCCGCACCGACGATTTCCCTGACTCGGCGGCGACAGGTTCCGCTCACGAAGCCGCGGCCGGGTCCGGTCAGGCGCCATTACGGCCCACGAGGCCCCGATGGGTGCCGGTCATGAAGGGCGGTCTGCGAAAAGCTCCAGGTGGTGGCAGTATCGGCAGCGATAGGCGTCGATCTCCCACTTCGGCCGGCCCATCAGCTTGGCGCCGCCGAAGATCCCGCGCTCCAGCGCGCCCTCGACCCATCTGGCGAATCCGCGGGAGTTCTCGCCCGAGTCCATGATGAACCCGGGCTCAAGCCCCTCTTCACCGCAATGCGTACAGTGTAAGTTCATGCCCATACAGGGTAGTCAGATCTCGTCGAGGTGGGAGACGTTCGCCACATCGGCGGAGTCGGTGCTCGGCCGGCCGTCCAGCCAGGCGTCGAGGATCTCGTCGAGCACCACGTCGGACGTGAGCCGGAGGCTGAGCGCCAGCACGTTCGCGTCGTTCCACTTCCTGGCCCCGTCGGCGGTGTACGCGTCCACGCACAGCGCCGCGCGGACGCCCGGCACCTTGTTCGCCGCGATCGACGCCCCCGTGCCGGTCCAGCAGCAGACCACCGCCTGGTCGGCCCGCCCCTCGCTCACGTCACGGGCGGCCAGCTCGGACGCCCACGCCCAGTCGGCGCGCTCCTCGTCGCTGAGCGCGCCGTGGGTCACCACCTCGTGCCCCCGCCTGCGCAGCTCCGACACGACCCGCCCGGCCACGCCGTCTTTGCTGTCGGCGGCCACCGAAATCCGCATGCGCCCTCCCGTTCCCGATCTCAGGTGTACCAAGCGCCGCGAGGGGAGGCAAAGGCATCAGCACATGCCCTGGACTGGCAAAATGAGACGAAATGTGCCAGGTTGTGTCGCCATATGAGCATCGATGAGAGCGACATTCCGGCTCTCGCCCGAGGGTGCGCCGTGCTGGGCACCGGTGGCGGGGGCGACGTGCGCGCCGGATCGCTGGCGGCCGTCGGGGCCATCCGGCAGTACGGCGAGGTCCCGCTGATCGGGCTGGACGAGCTGGGCGACGACGCGTTGATCGTGCCGCTGTCCGGCATCGGGGCCCCGACCGTCAGCCACGAGATGATGCACAGCGCGGACGAGCCCAAGCGCATAGCCGAGGAGATCGAACGCCTCTTCGGCCGCCCCCCGAGCGCGATCATGTCCTCCGAGATCGGGGGCTCGAACGGCGTGGCGCCCGTCGCCTGGGCCGCCCAGCTCGGGCTGCCGCTGCTCGACGCCGACGGCATGGGCCGGGCCTTCCCCGAGGTCCAGATGGTCTCCATGTACGTGGCCGGGCTCCCGGCCGACCTGGTGATCATGTCCGACATCGTGGGCAACGTGGTGACCATCCGCCCCATCGACGGCCTCTGGTCGGAGCGGCTCGCCCGGGCCGTGTGCGTGGCGGCCGGCTCGACCGCGCTGATGGCCGACTACGTGCTCACCACCGCGCGGGCCAGGGGCGCGGTCATCGAGGGTACGGTCACCCGCGCCATCGAGGTCGGCAGGGCCACGGAGGGCGCGGCGGACCCGCTCGGTGCGCTCCAAGGGAGCCTGGGCGCCGTGCGGCTGATCACCGGCAAGCTCACGGACGTGGAACGGCGCACCACGGGAGGGTTCGTCAGGGGGACGGCCACGATCGAGGGCACCGGAGACGATCGGGGCCGCCGTCTCACCCTGGAGCTGCAGAACGAGAACCTGGTCGCCCTCGAGGACGGCCGGGTTCGGGCCATGGTGCCCGACCTCATCACCGTCGTGGACACCGAGACCGCCGGCGCCATCCAGACCGAGGCTCTCAGGTACGGACAGCGCGTCACGGTGCTCGCCTGGCCGTGCGACCCGCTCTGGCGCACCCCCAAGGGCCTGGAGACGGCCGGGCCGCGGGCCTTCGGGTACGACCTGGACTACGTTCCCGTCGAGGAGCTGACAACCCATGGCTGACCTGCGGATCGGGATCGACGTCGGCGGCACGAACACCGACGCGGTCGTGCTCGGCGCCGACGGCCGCGTGATCGCCAAGGCCAAGCGCCCGACCACTCCGGACGTGACGGAAGGGCTGCGGGCCGCCCTCGACGCGGTCCTCGGCGAGCTGAGCCAAGGGGCAGATCCGCTCGGCTCCGGAGCAACTGGGCAGGACGCCCACGCCAGGATCAGCCGGGTCATGCTCGGTACCACGCACGCGACCAACGCGATCCTCGAACGCAGGAACCTCGGCCGCGTCGCCGTGCTCCGGCTCGGCGCGCCCGCCACCACTTCCGTCCCCCCGCTCTCCGGCTGGCCCGGCGACCTGCGCGAGGCCGTCTCGGCGGGGGAGGCGATCGTGCCCGGCGGCCACTACGTCGACGGCCGCGAGATCGGCCGGCCCGGGCTGGACGAGGTCCGCCGTTTCCTGGACGGCGTGGAGGCCGACGCCGTGGCCGTCACCAGCGTGTTCAGCCCGGCCAGCGGCGAGCACGAGCGCCTCGTCGAGGAGCTGGTCAAGGCCGAGTACGGCCTGCCGGTCTCGGTGAGCCAGGAGATCGGCTCGCTCGGCCTGCTCGAGCGCGAGAACGCCACCGTGCTCAACGCCGCCCTGTACGGCGTCGCCGCCCACGTGACCGAGGCCCTGGTCACCGCGCTGGCCGAACGAGGCCTGGGCGCGAGGCCGTACCTGGCGCAGAACGACGGCACGCTCATGACGCTCGAGCACGCCGCGCGGCTGCCGGTTTCGACGATCGGCTCGGGCCCGGCGAACTCCCTGCGCGGAGCCGCGTACCTGTCCGGGGTGGCCGACGCCATCGTGGTGGACGTGGGCGGTACGTCCACCGACCTCGGCGTGCTCGCCGGTGGCTTCCCGAGGGAGTCGGCGGCGGCGGTGGAGATCGGCGGGGTGCTGACCAACTTCCGAATGCCCGACATCCTGGCCATCGCGCTCGGCGGCGGGACAGTGGTGCGGGACGGCGGCATCGGCCCCGACTCGGTCGGCTACCGGATCGTCAGGGAGGCACTCGTGTTCGGCGGGGCCACGGTGACGATGACCGACGCGGCCGTCGCGGCGGGCCGGAGCCCGCACGAGGCGGCCGGGTGGCGCGAACGCCTCGAAGCGGCCGTAAAGGCGCTGGAAGCCGACATGTCGGAAAGAATGGAAGACACCCTGGAAAGAGCGGTGGCCATCGCTGACGAGATGGTCATCGACGCCGTGGACAGGATGGCGCTCGGCAAAACCGACAGACCCCTGGTCGCGGTGGGTGGCGGGGCGTTCCTGCTGCCCGATGTCATCCCGGGCGCGAGCCGGGTCATCCGCCCGGAGCATGCCGAAGTGGCCAATGCCGTTGGCGCCGCCATCGCACTCGCGAGTGGCAGAGTCGATACGATCTTGCCTGCGGGAGATAGCCGGTCAGAAGCGATCGAAAGGGCCAAGGAGGAGGCGGCGGCGCGGGCCGTGGCGGCGGGGGCCGATCCCTCCGGCGTCGAGATCGTGGACCTCCTCGAGGTGCCATTGAGCTACCTCTCCGAGCCCGCCGTGCGGGTACACGTCAAAGCAGCCGGACCCCTCGCCCGGTGAAAGATCGAAAGGATCCCCCCACCATGCGCTGGCAGAAGCGTCTGCTCGTCGCCGGGGTCTCCGGTGCCTTGGCCTTGACCGCATCCGCGTGCGCGGGCGGCCAGGTGCGCGGCGCCG
>NZ_JBFAMX010000673.1:0-5284 GCF_040659615.1 Nonomuraea sp. NPDC049784 | reverse complement strand
GGCGGGATGGGCCACTCCTCGCCGAACATGGTCTCCGCCGCGCCTAGTATGCCGCCCACGGCCAGCACGCCCGCCGCGGCGACCGCGACATGGCGCCGCACCAGCTGGCCGCTGTTGCGGGCGATCTGCAGTCCGATCACGGCGGTACGCAGCAGCACGCCAGTGAGCAGGCCGAGCAGGATGGGCACGCTCTGCGGCGGGATCGGCGCCACCGTGGCCAGCACGACACCGGCCGCGGGGCTGACGCAGGAGAGTGCCAGCCAGGGAATGCGCGGTTTGCTGGCCATGTCGAGCATGGCCGTCATGGCCAGCCCCTCGCCGGCCGAGTGGATCATGAGTGCGGCCACGACGATGGCCGAGGCGGCCAGGGCCAGGGTCGCGCCCTCGATCATACGGTGCAGGGCCAGCGCGACGGCGGTGCCCACGCCTCCGTACACCGCGGCGCTGACGGCCTGCTTGACGCGCCTGTGCAGGCCGGGGGCGTGCCGCCCGCGCTGAACCGCCACCTCGTGCGGGTGGCCGTGGCGGGTGAAGTACGTGATGATGGCGAAGCCGATCACCCCGGCCAGCGCCACCAGCCACAGCGGCACTTCGGTGGCGTGAGCCTCACGCCAGGCGTCCGGCATCACGTCGGTCAGGGCAGTGATGAGCATGAGCGCCGAGGCGAGGGCCAGCCAGATGCTGATCTTGGCGGCGTTGCGCTGGGCCAGATGGGCTCCGGCCAGCGTGGACAGCGCCACCAGGCCCACGGCCGCCCACACCGTCCAGGCGGGCATGGCGACGTCGAGGCCCGCTTCTTGCAGCGCCGACTGCAGTGCCGGCCCACCGAGCGGCAAGGACATTTCACGACCTTTCTGGCGAGAGTGCGTGCGAAACGACAGTGCGTACGGAACGGCTCGATCAGGGCGCGGCGACGGGACCGGTGTGCGCCGCATGGCCGGGCGTAGCGATGTCCTCAAGGACGGTGCGTAGCCGGCCCAGCTGGGCGCGCAGGCTGTTCTGCAGGTGCCGGCCGTGGTCGGACAGCACCATGTCGAACTGGTCGAGCTGCTCCTCGATGGCCTCGCGGTAGGCCAGGCGAGCGGACTGGGTCAGCGCCTCGGCCGCGGTGGCGGCCTCACGCCGCAGCCGCTCGGCGTCGGCGCGGGCCTCGGCCAGGATCTGGCCCGCCTCCTGCTGTGCGGCCTCGACGGTGTCCTGTGCGGTCTGCTCCGCTTCGGCCAGCAGGTCGGCCGGGATCTGCGGGACGGGGATGTTCGCCAGACGCTCGCGCAGGTGGGCGTTGTCCTGCCAGAGCAGGCCGAGCGTGGTCTCCACGCTGGCCAGGAACGCGTCCACCTCGGCCAGGTCGTAGCCGGCGCGCAGCCGGACCACGGTGAAGACCTGATGGTGCACGGCGGCGGGGGTCAGCAGGGTGAGCTGGCCGGGGCCTGCCGCCTGCACCGGCAGCATGGCGGTGTCGTCGCCTATGGCGTGACTGAACGGGAGCCGGAGGCGTTGGTCGTGATCTTCGTGCTTGATGTGCATGACGGTGCTTCACCGAGCCCTTCGGTGCAACCCTTACCGTTTGACCAGGCAACTTATACGCACAGTAGTTGACACGTTACCTTGCGCTTAAACGTCTGGGCAGCCGGTCACAGGTAAAGCCGCCGGACGAGGCCAAATGATCTGTGACCCAGATCACATTAACCGCCTGTCCCCCCGAGGGGTCCTCGACCGTCCTGTCGCCGAGTAACCGGCTTCAAGGAAGGTCCGAGATCATGAGTCAGCTGATCGTCATCGAGTTCGTCTCTCTCGATGGGGTCGTCGAAGACCCGGACGGGGCGCAGGGAACGCCGTGGGGAGGATGGGCGTTCCGCTACGGGCCCGAGTCCGTGGCCGGCGACAAGTTCGCCCTCGGAGAGGTGCTCGACACCGGAGCCATGCTGCTCGGCCGCGTCACCTGGCAGCTCTTCTCCCGCATCTGGCCCTCCAGGGACGACGAGTTCTCCAGGAAGATGAACGCCATCCCCAAGCTCGTCGCCTCCCGATCGCTGGACAGCGTCGAGGGGTGGAGCAACTCCGCCCTCCTGCGGGGCGAGCTGATCGAGGAGGTGGCCGAGCGGAAGAAGCGCCAGGATATCGTGGTGGCCGGCAGCGCCGGCGTCGTCGACGCGCTGAAGGAGCACGACCTGGTCGACCAGTATCGGCTGCTGGTGTTCCCGGCTGTGCTCGGCCAGGGGCGCCGGCTGTTCGACCGGCCGGGACAGCCCGCCGGGCTGAGCCTGGAGTCCGCCGAGCGGGTGGGCCAAGCCGCCCTCCTGGTCTACCGCCGCGAAGCAGCTCAAGGAGACCACCGGTGAGATACGCACTGCTCATCAACGAACGTCCCGAGGCCTACGACGGCCTCAGCGCGGACGAGCGCGCCGCCATCAGCGCCGAGTACGTCACGCTGATGAAGGACGAACGTATGATCTCGGGCGAGCGGCTGCAGCCGGCCGACACCGCGACCACCGTACGGGTCCAAGGCGGCGAGATGCGGGTGACCGACGGGCCGTTCGCCGACACCAAGGAGATCTTCGGCGGGTTCTACATCGTCGAGGCCGGCGACCTCGACGAGGCGCTCGAGCTCGCCGCCCGGATCCCGGCCGCCCGCCTGGGCGGCTCGGTCGAGGTGCGGCCGCTGGTGGAGCTCTAGCCGGTGCTCGAGGAGATCTTCCGCGACCAGTGGGCGCGTGTGTTCGCCGCCCTGGTGAGCTACACCGGCGACATCGACGTCGCCGAGGAGGCCGCGCAGGAGGCGTTCGTCACCGCCGCCGAGCGCTGGAGCCGCGACGGGCTCCCGGACAATCCGGGGGCCTGGCTCGTGGTGACCGCGCGCAACCGGGCGATCGACCGCCTGCGCCGCGACCGTACCCATACGGAGAAGCTCCGGCTGCTGGATCGGCCGGAGCCCGGCGATGAGGTGGCGATGGACGAGACGGCGATTCCCGACGAACGACTCGAACTGTTCTTCATGTGCTGCCATCCGGCGCTCGCGACGGAGGCTCAGGTCGCGCTCACCCTGCGGGCGCTGGGCGGCCTGTCGACCCCGGAGATCGCCCGGGCGTTCCTGGTGAACGAGGAGACGATGAAGCGGCGGCTCTCCCGTGCGCGCACCAAGATCCGGGCGGCCGGGATCCCGTTCGCGATACCCCGGGAGGACCGCCTGCCCGCCCGTCTGGGTGCGGTGCTCGCGGTGCTCTACCTGATCTTCAACCAGGGGTACGGCGACGGCCGGGCCGACCTGACGGCCGAGGCGATCCGGCTGGCCCGGATACTCCTCGCCCTCACGCCCGGCGAGCCCGAGGCCATCGGACTGCTGGCGCTGATGCTGCTGCACGACTCGCGGCGCGCGGCCCGTGTTCGCGACGGTGAGATCGTCCTACTCCACGAGCAGGATCGCCGTCTGTGGGACTCCGCGCAGATCGAGGAAGGGCGAGGGCTGCTGGACCGCGCGCTCGCGCTCGGTGCTCGCGGCGCCTACACGGTGCAGGCGGCCATCGCCGCGCTCCAGGCTGAGGAGCTGATCGACTGGGCGGCCGTGGCCGCGCTCTATGACAGGCTGCGGGAGCTGACGGGCTCGGCGGTCGTGGAGCTCAACCGTGCCGTGGCGATCGCCGAGGTCGAGGGGCCGCGCGCGGCCCTGGCGATCGTCGACGCGCTCCCCCTCGACGGCTACCGCTACTTCCACTCCACCCGCGCCGAGCTCCTGCGCCGCCTGCACGACATCGCGGGGGCGCGGGCGGCCTACCAGAGGGCACTCGAACTGGCCACGACCGAGGCCGAGCGCCGTTTCCTCAACCGCCGGCTCAGCCTGCTCTGACGCGCCAGAGCTCTTGCCTCGCATTTACTGACCTGTCAGTATCGTGGCGTGAGCGATCAACGCGAGCTCAGCGCCGCCGGGGAGCGGCTGCTGGAGGTGGCCACCGAGGTCTTCTACGCCGAAGGCATCCGTGCCACCGGCGTCGACACGCTGGTGGCACGGGCCCAGGTGTCCAAGCCCACGCTGTACGCCCAGTTCGGCTCCAAGGAGCAGTTGGTCGCGGCCGTGCTGGATCGACGGCGGGCCGCGCGGCAGGCGGCCATGACCGCGTTCCTCCAGCAGTGCACGAGCGGCGGAGCGGAGCGGCTGCTGGCGGTCTTCGACTGGCTCGCGGAGGGGCACGGGCAGGAGGCGTTCCGCGGCTGCCCGTTCACCAACGCCGCGGTGGAGCTGCCCGATGCGGGGCATCCCGCGCGCGAGGTCATCTCGGCCTACAAGGACTGGCTGCGCTCGACGCTGACCCGCCTGGCGGCCGAGGCCGGTCTGCCGCGGCCAGAGGAGGTCGGCTTCGGGCTGCTCCTGCTCATCGACGGGGCCAACGCCCGGGTGGTGGTCGACGGGGATCGGACGGCGATGCGCAGGGCCAAGCAGGTGGCGGCCAGGATGATCGGAGCGGACCATGCATGAGTTGAAGGCGGGCCTGGAGCACACGTTCCGGTTCCGCGTGCCGGAGAGCAAGATCGTCGCGGCGCTCTATCCGGAGTCGCCGGAGTTCGCGGTCATGCCGCCGGTCTTCGCCACCGGGTTCCTGGTCGGGCTGATCGAGTGGACGTGCATCCAGGCCGTCGTGCCGTACCTGGACTGGCCGCGCGAGCAGACGGTCGGCACGCACGTCGACCTCAGCCACGCGGCGCCCACGCCGCCCGGCCTCGAGGTGACCTGCCGCGTGCGGCTGACCGAGGTGGAGGGGCGGCGGCTGCGGTTCGAGGTGACCGCCGACGACGGGCACGACGTGATCAGCACCGGCACCCACGAACGCGCGGTCATCGACGCCGCCCGCTTCACCGGGCGCGCCCACTCCAAGGGAGCCCCCGCGTAAATGGGAAGTGCACCACGAATGCCGGCACGGTCTGGGCGAGCGTGGTCAGTGGAAGGACGCCACGAACGACAGCACGGCCTCGGCGAACGCGTCGGGGCGCTGCTCGGGCAGGCAGACGCCGGCGCCGTCGATCACCTTCAGCTCGCATCCCAGCGCCTCCGCCAGGGCCGGCTGGTCAGGCAGCGAGTACGCGTCGTCCGCGCCGCACACCAGCAGGGTGGGAGTGCGCACGAGCGGCAGCCGCGACGCCATCTCGTACGCGTTCACGGCGGCGTGACCGTCCTGGAGCCGGTCCACGACCTGCAGGGCGTCGATCACGAACCGGGTGAGGTCGGCCTCCTGGCCTGCGTCGTAGAAGCCGCGCCGCTGCCGCCACAGCTCGGTGACGTGAGCGCCGTCGG
>NZ_JBFAMX010000672.1:0-5288 GCF_040659615.1 Nonomuraea sp. NPDC049784 | reverse complement strand
CCGGAGTCCGCGGCGACCACCGTCCGCGTACGCGACGGCGAGCTGATCCTCTCCGATGGCCCGTTCGCCGAGACCAAGGAGGTGATCGCGGGCTTCGACGTGCTCGAATGCGCCGATCTGGACGAGGCGATCGAGGTCGCCCGTGCTCACCCGATGGCCAGGCAGGGACGGCTGGAGCTGCGTCCGTTCGCCGACTTCGAACAGTGAGAGCGCGCCCGGAGGCGGTGGCCGCCGGAGTCGCCGTTCAGAGGTGAAGCAGGCTGCCGTGCTGGTCGATGTGGTCGGCCGATTCGTCGTCGAACCACAGGCCGCCGGTCGCCAGGTAGCGGAACCTGTGGATGCCCGGCGGGAGGATCACGGACACCGTGCGCATGCCGCTACGGCGGAGCAGGAGTTCGTGGCGGCCGGGTGACCAGTCGTTGAAGTCGCCGACGACGCTGACGATGCCGGCGGGCTGGTTCGTGGGCAGGGTGAAGGTGATCCGGGTCTTCTTACCGAACAGGGGTGTACGCCTGAGCATCGCGAATCCTCCCGGAGGGGTGCGGGGAACGGCCCTAGCTTGGCGGGACCGGACAGTTCGGAGGAACGGGACACACAGGTCGTAACGTACTTTTCACACAGTTCACAGGCCCCCGTGTGGGCCCGACCCGATACAGGGTCGGGCCTGGACGGGAAATGCGGGGGTTGTTAGCCTTTCAGAAGGTTTTCCTGGTGCTCGAGAGGCCAATGGACAGACTCTCTGACGACGACCTGGCGCTGTTACTGCTGATCCGATTCTTCGAGCGGAAGCTGCTCACGCTCTTCGAGCGGGGCGAGCTCAACGGCACCACCCACACCTGCCTCGGCCAGGAGTACGTCCCCGTCTCCCTGCGAACGCTGCTGCGCGAGAGCGACTGGGTGTTCAGCAACCACCGAGGCCACGGCCACTACCTGGCTAGGTTCGAGGACCCGGAAGGGCTGCTGGCCGAGATCATGGGCAGGAAGGGCGCCATCTGCGACGGCGTGGGCGGCAGTCAGCACCTGAAGCGCGACCGCTACCTGTCCACCGGCGTGCAGGGTCAGAGCCTGTCCGTGGCGGCCGGAGTCGCGTTACGGCTCAAGCGGCACGAGCCGGGCGCGCTGGCCTGCGTCTACATCGGCGACGGAACCTGGGGCGAGGGCGCCGTGTACGAGGCGCTCAACCTGGCCCAGCTCTGGCGGCTCCCGTTGCTGGTGGTGGTCGAGCACAACGGCATCGCCCAGTCCACGGCGACCGCGCTGCAGATGGCGGGCACGGTCGAGGGGCGGGCACGGGCGTTCGACGTCGAGCACCGCCGGGTGGATGTAGCAGATATCTCCGTCATTCGCCCCCAGCTGGCTCCCCTGATCGAGCAGGTCCGGGAGGAGCCGCGCCCATTGGTGGTGGAATTCGCCACCCACCGCCTCGGCCCCCACAGCAAGGGCGACGACACCCGGCCGCCGGACTTCCCCCGCGTCGACTGGTACGCCGCCTACCAGGCCGCGCACCCCGAACAGTGCGCCAGGATCGAGGCGGAGGCCCGTACCCGGGTCGACCGGATCGCCGCCGAGGTCGCCGCCCGCCCGCCGGTAGTCTGGACCGCCGCGTGAGGGCCGGCGAGAACCTCAACCGCGCCCTGCACGGCCTCCTGGAGGACGACCCCTCCGTGTACGTCCTGGGTGAGGACCTCCTCGACCCCTACGGCGGCGCATTCAAGATCACCAAGGGCCTGTCCACCCGGTTCCCCGACCGCGTGCTCACCACCCCGCTCAGCGAGGGCGCCGTCGTCGGCGCGGCCTCGGGCCTGGCGCTGGCGGGCGGCAAGGCGGTCGTCGAGATCATGTTCGCCGACTTCGCGGCGCTCGCCTTCGACCAGATACTCAACTTCGCCAGCAAGTCCGTCACCATGTACGGGACCCGGGTGCCCCTGCCGCTGGTGATCCGCTGCCCGTCCGGCGGCCACCGCGGCTACGGGCCGACCCACAGCCAGAGCCCGCAGAAGCACTTCATCGGGATCCCCGGCCTGTCGCTCTTCGAGATGTCACCCTTCCACGACAACCGGGCCGTGCTCGATCGCATGCTGGCGCTGGGGGAGCCGTGCCTGCTGTTCGAGGACAAGGTGCTGTACACGCGGCGCATGTACGAGGTGGATGAGCCGTTCAGGTGGGACCTCGCGGGCGATGTGGCGGTGGTCCGCCTCGACTCGGGCGAATCGGATGCCCTGGAGATCCCGCCGGGCGATCTCGACTACGTGCTGATCGTCCCCGGCGGGGTAGCCCACCGGGCGATGGCCGCCATGCGGTCCCTGCTGCTCGACCACGACCTGGCCGGGGTGCTGATGGTCCCCTCGCGCCTGTACCCCTTCGACCCGCCGGCGCTGCTGCCCGTCCTGGAGCGGGCGCCGCTGGTGTGCGTGGCCGAGGACGGCAGCGCGGGCGGCACCTGGGGCGGTCACGTGGCCGCCGACCTGCACACCCGGCTCTGGGGACGGCTGCGCCGCCCGCTCAAGCTGGTCAACTCGGCCGACAGCGTGATCCCCACGGCCGCCCACCTGGAGCGCGACGTGCTGGTGCAGGACTCCACGATCCGCCGCGCCGTGCTGGAGGGCCTCGATGGCTGAGATCCGGGTGCCGAAGCTGAACACCAACGACGAGGCGTACGTGCTGCTCGAATGGCTGGTGGCGGACGGCGCCCGGGTGCGCGGGGACGAGGTCGTGGCGTCGGTGGAGACGTCCAAGACGGTGGAGGAGCTGGTCAGCGAGCACGACGGCGTCCTGACCCACCTCGTCCCGGCGGGCGCCGACTGCGCCCCCGGCCAGCCGATCGCCCGTGTCGCCGTCGCCCACGACGCGGTCGCGAGCCCGTCCGCATCGGCTCCGGCGCCGGTTTCAGCACTGCCTTCCGGCGTGCCGTTGATCACGGCGCCCGCGCAGGCGCTCATCGACGAGCTCGGCATCGACCCGGCGCGGGTTCGCGCCCTGCCCGTGAAGGTGGTGCGGCGGGCGGACGTCGAACGCCTCGGGGCATCGGACTCGTCCACCGCCCGAGCGTCCGTGCCGTACCCGGCCGCGCCGCCCGCCCAAGCGCCCGCTGAGGCGCCTGCACCGCGCGCAGCCGCCACCGCCTCCGGCGAAGGGCCGCCCGGTACGGGTCTGCGCGCGTTGAGCGGCAACCAGCGGGCCGTGGGCAGGACCGTGAGCCTGTCCCACCGGACGATCCCGGCCGCCTACGCCGCCATCAAGGTCGACGTGGGCCGGGCCACGGCCGCCGCCCGCGACCTCACCAGACGCCTGCGCAAGCTCGTCGGCCTCCCCGACCTCCTCATCGCCGCCGTCGCCCGCCTGCACGAGGACTTCCCGCTCTGCTTCGCGACGCTGCTGGACGAGAGCACGGCCGCCGTCCCCGACAGCCCGCACGTGGCGGTCACGATCGACCTCGGCACCGGCCTGTACGTGCCGGTCATCAGGGACGCGCACCGCAAGGGCGTCGAGGAGATCGCGGGGGAACTGGCCGGGTTCCGCAGGCTGGCCCAGCACGGCGGCTTCAGGCAGGAGCAGCTCGACGGCGGGAACATCGTCGTCACCCTGCACCACGACCCCGACATCGTCATGGCCGTCCCCATCGTCTTCCCGGGGCAGGCGTGCGCCGTCGCGCTCACCTCGCCGCAGCGGGAGGGCGAGCGCACGGTGGCGGTCGTCGGCCTCGCCTACGACCACCGGCTGGTCAACGGCAGGGACGCCGTCCTGTTCCTCCAAGCACTCAAGGAGGCCCTGGAGATGGCCCCCTAGAGACGGCCCCAAAGTGCACCGCAAGGCCTCGGCCAGGAGGCGGGTACGACCGGCCAGAGCTCCCTGGAAGAACTTCTTGCTGCTGTCGGGTTCAGACCTCTGCGATCGCTTCGGAGAAGTCTTGGACGCCGATTACGGCGAGTAGACGCAGCTGCTCGACCGCCCGGCCGCCGGCCGGGGCGGTGAAGAACTGCAGGCGTTGCCGGCCGTCCTCGCTGAACAGGTTCTGGCAGTGGATGTCGATCAGGCCCAGGCTGGGATGGTTGATGCGTTTGCGGTCACCGCGGCGCACGGCGACGTCGCCGGTGTCCCACAGTTCGGAGAACTCCCGGCTTGCCCGGCGCAGGCGGGCGACCATGTCCAGAGACCGAGCGTCGGTGCCGCGGCGTGCCACGGCGGCGCGCAGGTCGTAGACCAGCACGCGCGAGTGGTGCTGGTGATCCGCCTCTGGATAGATCGACCGGCTGCCCGGGTCGGTGAACCAGCGGTACACGTAGCTGGCCGCCAGCCCCGTCGCGTGCGCGGGCGGGCCGAGCAGCGCCATCGCCAACCGGTTCTGGGCGAGGGTCTCGTGCAGGTCGGTGATGATCTGCGCCGGAGTGGTGTCCAGCCGGTCGAGCAGGGCCAGCATGGCCGGTTGCACGTGCACCGCCGTACCGTGTGTGACGGGCTCCGGACGGCCAGCGAGCCGGAACAGGTGCTCGCGCTCGTCACCGTCCAGGCGCAGGGCCCGGGCCAGGGCAGCCAGGATCTGCTCCGACGGCTGCGCACCCCGGCCGCGCTCCAGCTCGATGTAGTAGTCCACTGACGTGCCGGCCAGTTGGGCCACCTCCTCCCGGCGTAGGCCGGGCACCCGGCGGCGCGATCCGCCGATCAGCCCGACCTCCGCCGGAGTGATCCGCGCACGCCGCGTCCGGAGAAATGCGCCGAGTTCAGACAGGTTCACGACTCCAGTGTGGGCCCCGGCGGTGAACCGTAGCCAGGGGACGGCGACCCCTGGCTGAAGGGCCCCTGGATACCCCCGCTCGGCTCTATCAGGGTGTGGACCATCGAAAGGAGCAAACAATGCCATTCGCCAATCTCAAGGTTCCCGCCGGCACACTCACCGCCGAGCAGAAGGAAGAGCTGGTCACCAAAGTGACCGACCTGTACTGCGAAACCTTCGGCGACGCCGTTCGCGACAACACGATGGTGCTCGTCGACGAGGTCGCCGACGGCGGCTGGGGCATACGGGGCGAGGTCCTCACCCTGGCCAAACTGCAGTCCTGACCCGTTCACCCCCGTGGCACGGCTTGTGCCGCGGGGGCCCTGAGAGATCGCGGAGATCATCGTGAACAACAGAGTCGCCGTAGTCACCGGCGGTTCGCGCGGCATCGGCCGTGAGGTCGCCAAACGGCTGGCGTCGGACGGCTTCTCGGTCGTTGTGGGTTACGCCGGGAACGCCGAGGAAGCCGCTGCGACGGTCAAGGAGATCGCCACGGCCGGCGGGAGCGCGGTCGCCG
>NZ_JBFAMX010000671.1:0-5308 GCF_040659615.1 Nonomuraea sp. NPDC049784 | reverse complement strand
GCCGAGGAGCCGGTGCCCGCGCGGGACGAGGCGCTGGTCGCGGTGCGGGCGTTCTCTGTCAACCGTGGCGAGCTGGCCTTGCTGAAGGTCACCCGCGAGCCCACGGCGGGCTGCTGGTCGGAGACGTACAGAGCTGAGCCGTCGTGATGCGGCTCCCCGATGAAGCGCAATGAAACCTATCCCTTGACAGCCCCGGCGGTGAGCCCGGAGACGATGTACTTCTGCAACCAGAGGAACACACCCACCGTGGGAATGGCGGTAAGCAACGTGGCCGCGGCGAACATGCCGAAGTTCGCGTTGCGGTGGTCGCCGGCGATCATGCCGTACATGCCGACGGCGAGGGTCTTGCTCTCGGGGTCGCGCAGGAACACGTTCGCCATGAGGAACTCGCTCATCGTGCCGATGAACGCCAGCAGCGCCGTGACGGCGAGGATCGGCGTGACCAGCGGCATGATGACCCGCCAGAAGATCTGCGCGTGCGTGGCGCCGTCCACGGTGGCCGCCTCGTCCAGCTCCTTCGGCACGGTGTCGAGGAAGCCCTTCATCAGCCAGGTGTTCACGCCGAGAGCGCCGCCGAGGTAGAGCAGCATGAGGCCCCACACGGTGTTGAACCCGAAGGCCGGATACAGCTCGGTCACCCTGGTGAAGATCATGAAGATCGTCACGATGGCCAGGAACTGCGGGAACATCTGGATGAGCAGCAGCGCCAGGAGCCCCACCCGGCGGCCCGCGAAACGCATGCGGCTGAAGGCGTACGCGGCGAACATCGACAGCAGCAGGCTCGCGAACGAGGCCACCAGGGCGATGAACACGGAGTTGAAGAACCACCGGCCGAACGGGTAGCTGTCGGAGCTCAGCAGGTTGGCGAAGTTGCCCAGGCTGGCCCCGGTCGGCAGCAGTTCGGTGGAGGCCAGCGTGCCCATGGGGTTGATCGCGGCCGAGACCACGAACAGGATCGGGAAGAGCGCGAACGCGCACACGACCAGCACGAGGACATGCCTGAGAGCGAGCTTCACGCGTAGACCTCCTCCTGCTTGCGGGTGCGGCGGAACGCCACGGCCGAGATGACGGCCACGATCGTGAAGATGAACACCGAGATCGCCGCCGCGAAGCCGAACTGCGCGCCGCCCGCCCCGAACGCCAGCCTGAACGTGTAGGTGATCAGCAGGTCGGTGCCGCCCACCTGCGGATTCTCTGCCGGGAACGGCCCGCCCTCGGTGGTGAGCGCGATCGCGTTGAAGTTGTTGAAGTTGTAGGCGAACGACGAGATCAGCAGCGGCGTGAGCGCGACCAGCAGCAGCGGCAGCGTCACCCGCCGGAACGCCTTCCACGGCGTGGCCCCGTCGATGGCCGCCGCCTCGGTCAGCTCGCGCGGAATGGCCTGCAGCGCGCCGGTGGTGACCAGGAACATGTACGGGAAGCCGAGCCACAGGTTGACCAGGATCACGCCGAGCCTGGCGGTGCCCGGCTCGCCCAGCCAGTCGATGTTGGCCCCGAGGAGCTGGTTGATCAGGCCGAAGTCACGGTTGAACATGTCACGCCACACCAGCAGCATGGCGAAGGCGGGCATCGCGTACGGCAGGATCAGCGCGATCCGGTAGAACCGGGTGCCGCGCATCCGCGGATGGTGCAGCGCCAGCGCGACCGACATGCCGATCGCGAACGTGCCGAGCACGGAGGCCAGCGCGAAGACGAGGTTCCAGCCCAGCACCCCGGCGAAATATCCCGAAATAGTGGGGTTCGTCAGCACGCGAGCGAAGTTGTCGAACCCGACTCCGACCTGCCAGCCCTGCGCAAGGTGCTCGCCCTTGGCGTTGACGAAGTACCCCTGCCCCTCGTCGGCCCTCCATGTGCCGCCGTTGCCGCGCACGCAGTCGCAGCCGGCGTCGTACACGAGCGCCGCCTTGCCCTCGACGGCCCGGCTGAGCCCGTTCGCCTTGATCACGCCGTCGCCGGTGGGCACGGCCAGCGCGGAGATCTCCTGGCCGCGGGCGGCGGCCTCGGGCGTCTTGAGCACGGTCAGCCCGGGCGCGCTCAGCACCTTGCCGGTGACCCCCACCTGGGCGCCCGCCAGCGGCGACAGCCCCTTGGAGTCGCCCACCCGCACCTGCTTGGTCTTCGGGTCGACCAGCAGGAACACCAGCTGGTCGCCGCGCAGCGCGGCGGTCAGGGCGTACTCGGGCGAGCCGGGAGCCTGCCGTACGGAGCCGGTCTCGATGGCGGTGATGGCGTCGGCCTTGTCACCGCGGTGCCCGTCGCCGAAGTTCGTGAACGCGGTGGTGACCGTGTAGACGACCGGGAACGCCTGGAACGCGATGAGGAAGACGGTGCCGGGGACCAGGTACTTGGCCGGGATGAAGCGGCGGGTCAGGTAGAGGTAGGCGATGGCCGCGCCGGCCGCGCACAGCAGCGCCAGCGAGACCCATGACCCGGTGGCGACCAGCGGCGGCACGGCGTAGAGCAGGATCGCGGCGGCCACGGCGAGCACCGCGATCCTGCTCACCACGAACGCCGTGGTGATCTCCCGGCGGGGCCGTGGAGACGGCTTGGTCTCCACGGCATCGCGCACGTCGAGCGCCATGATCAGTGCTTGAGCGAGCCGTCGATGGCCTTCTGCGCGGCCTCGGCGGCCTTGGCCGCGTCGCCGCCCTTGACGACGGCGTTCTCGGCGATGCCGAACGGCTCCCAGATCGCCGCCATCTCAGGGATGGCCGGCATCGGCATGCCGTCCTTGCCGGCGTCCATGAACTTGACGGCGTCCGGGTCGCTCGCCTGGACCTCCTGGAGGGCGGCGGTCAGCGCCGGGGGCCGCGGGTCGGCCTCGTACAGCGCCTTGGCGACATCCTTGTTGGTCACGTAGTTGGCCACGAATTCCTGGGCCAGCGCCTTGTTCTTGCCCTTGGAGGCCACGAAGAACGTCTGCACGCCGACGAACGGGGTCGCGGGCTTGCCGCCCTTGAACGCCGGGACGGCCGTGATGTCGTACGTGATGCCGCCCTTCTTGACCTCGCTCATCGCCCACGGGCCGGAGATCAGGTAGGCGCACTTGCCGCCGGCGAAGTTCACGATGTAGTTCTCGTTCGTGATCGACGTGCGCAGCGCGCCGTCGCCCTTCTCGCCCAGCTCCTTGAGCTTGCCGAACGCCTTGACCGAATCCGGCGAGCCGACCAGCACCTGCTTGGCGTCGGGGTCGCCGGTGGGGGTGGCGCCGAACAGCGCGCCGCCGGCGGAGGCGAAGAGCGGGTAGACGTGGAAGGCGTCGCCCTTCTGGCCGACGGGGATGCAGAGCACCTCCTTGACCTTGCCGGCCGCCTTGAGCTCCTTACCCTTGGCGATCATGTCCTCGACCGTCGCGGGCGCCTCGGGGGCGAGCTTGGTGTTGCGGATCAGCGCGATGTTCTCCACCGCGTACGGGGCGCCGTAGATCTGCCCGTTGAACGTCACAGCCTGGATCGCCTTGGCCGAGAAGGCGGCCTTCTGCTCGTCGGTCAGCGTGACCGGGTCGATGGCGCCGTTCTGCACGAGGTTGCCGATCCAGTCGTGCGCGCCGATCATGATGTCGGGGCCGCTGCCCTGCTGGGAGGCGGTGAGGAAGGTCTGCTGGTTGTCCTTGCTGATCTCCTTCACCTCGACCGTGACGCCGTTCTCGGCGCCGAACTGGTCGGCGAAGGGCTTGAGCGGCTTGACCCGGCTGGGGTCGGCCCAGATCACGAGCGTGCCGCCGCTCGTCGCCGCCGAGGTGGAGGCGGACGCACTGGGTGCCGCCGAAGAAGCCGACTGGGAAGCCGGCTGGGAATCGCCGCACGCCGTCGCGGCGAATGCGAGAGCCGCGAGAGCGGCCACACCCAGAGCCCGCATACGCATGAGATCTCCTGAGGTCACGGAGGAACGGCGGCGCCGCGCCAGCGCCGCCGCCGGAAGAAAGCTCTAACGTTTCCGGGACGTTAGCGGCACTTTGCAAGAATTGGAAGAACTTGCGAAAGAGCGTTACGTGATCCTCACCGAACACGGACGAAAGCGGCCCTCAGCCCCGGGCCCTTCTCCCTTTTCACGAGACCTCTGCCGGAGTACGGGCGGGTCGAAGGTGATGTGTGCAACTTTCCGCAAGTTGCGCTTGACCCTGGCCAAACGATCGCGACATCCTTCACCACAACATCAGCGGACATCTCGGGCATCCGGGGAAGGACAGCCATGCTCGGCAACGACGACTGGTGGCGTGACGCCGTCGTGTACCAGGTCTACCCGCGCAGCTTCGCCGACGCCGACGGCGACGGCATGGGAGACCTCGCAGGCGTGCGCGACCGCCTCGGCTACCTCGCCGACCTGGGCGTGGACGCCATCTGGCTGAGCCCCTTCTACACCTCCCCCATGGCCGACGGCGGCTACGACGTGGCCGACTACCGGGACGTGGACCCCATGTTCGGCGCACTCGCCGACTTCGACGCGCTCATCGCCGACGCCCACGAGAAGGGCATCAGGGTCATCGTGGACCTGGTGCCCAACCACTCCTCCGACCAGCACCCTTGGTTCAAGGCCGGGCTGCGCGACCGTTACATCTTCCGCGACCAGCCCAACGACTGGGAGTCGATCTTCGGCGGTCCCGCGTGGACGCAGGTCGAGGACGGGCAGTGGTACCTGCACCTGTTCGCGCCCGAGCAGCCCGACCTCAACTGGGACAACCCTGACGTGCGCGCCGAGTTCCGCGACGTCCTGCGCTTCTGGCTCGACCGGGGCGTGGACGGCTTCAGGATCGACGTGGCGCACGGCATGGTCAAGGCCGAGGGGCTGCCCGACGTGGGGCCGAAGGAGGGCCGCCAGGCCGAGATGCTCGGTGACGAGCAGCTGCCCTACTTCGACCAGGACGGCGTGCACGAGATCTACCGCGAGTGGCGGCCCATCCTGGACTCCTACCCGGGTGGCCGGATGGCGGTGGCCGAGGCGTGGGTGTCCTCCCCCGAGCGGCTGGCCCGCTACGTCGGGCCCGACGAGCTGCACCAGGCGTTCAACTTCGAGTTCATGATGGCCGACTTCCACGCCAAGTCGTTCCGTACGGTCATCGAGAAGTCGCTCAAGGAGGCCGAGCTGGTCGGCGCGCCCACCACGTGGGTGCTGTCCAACCACGACAAGCCGCGCCACGTCACCCGCCACGGCGGCCTGGCCCGAGCCAGGGCGGCCACGCTGCTCATGCTGGCCCTGCCCGGCTCGGCCTACCTCTACAACGGCGAGGAGCTGGGCCTGCCCGAGGTCCTCGACCTGCCGGACGAACTGCGCCAGGACCCGGCGTTCCGGCGCACCGGCGAGAGCCGCG
>NZ_JBFAMX010000670.1:0-5312 GCF_040659615.1 Nonomuraea sp. NPDC049784 | reverse complement strand
GGTGGGGCGTGCCGATCGCCACCGACACCGCGTTCGTGCTGGGCGTGCTGGCCGTCGTCGGCGCCCGGTGCCCCGATCCGCTCCGGGCGTTCCTGCTGACTCTGGCCATCGTGGACGACGTGCTGGCCATCATGATCATCGCGATCTTCTACACGGCCAGCATCGCCGTCCCCGCGCTCATCACCGCCGCCCTGCTGCTCGCGGCCATCGTGACCCTGCGGTGGCTGAAGATCTGGCGGGCGCCGGCCTATATCGTGCTGGGGTTCGCGCTCTGGGTGGCCACGCTCGAGAGCGGGATCCATCCGACGCTGGTCGGCATCGCCCTGGGCATCCTGGTCTTCGTTTACGCGCCCACCGACCACAAGCTGCTGCTCGCCGGCGAGGCCGTGCAGGAGTTCACCAGCGTTCCGAGCGCGCAGGCCGCCAGGGAGGCCGCGCGGCGGGTCCAGCGCGCCGTCTCCGTGAACGAGCGGCTGCAGCTGCGGCTGCATCCGTGGAGCAGCTACGTGATCGTGCCGATCTTCGCCCTGGCCAATGCCGGGGTGCTGCTCGACGGCGAGAGCCTGCGGGCCGCGCTGACCTCGCCCGTCTCCATCGGCGTCGCGCTCGGCCTGTTGCTGGGCAAGTTCGCCGGGATCTCTCTCGGCACCTGGATACCGCTGCGGTTCGGGTGGGGGGTCCTGCCGGGCAACCTGGTGTGGGGGCAGCTGCTGGGTGGTGCGGCCGTCTCCGGGATCGGGTTCACGGTGGCACTGTTCATCGTGGACCTGGCCTTCGCTGACAATCCGGCCATCCGCACCCAGGCGAAGATCGGCATCCTGGCGGGCTCACTGCTGTCGGCCGCGCTGGGATGGGTGATCTTCCGGCTGGCGTGGGACCGGGGCGGGGTGTGCGCGCCGCCCGAGGCCGAGCCCGCCGAGGAGCTGCCCGACAGGCTCACGGTGCCGGTCGGGCCCAGGGATCATGTGCGAGGCCCCGAGGACGCCCCGGTGACGATCGTGGAGTACGGGGACTTCGAGTGCCCGTACTGCGGGCGGCTCCACCCGATCCTGGAGGAGCTTCGCCAGAAAAATCCCGATGTACGGCTGGTTTTCCGGCATTTCCCGCTGCCGACGCTGCACCCGCGGGCCACGGCCGCTGCGATCGTGTCCGAGGCGGCGGCCGACCAGGGGCGGTTCTGGGAGATGCACGACATCCTCTACGACAACCAGCGTTTCCTCACCGACTCCGACCTGGAGCACTACGCCGCCGAACTGGACGTCAACCCCTGGGCCGACGTGCCCAGCCACTCCGCGCGGATCACCCGCAACCAGGAGTCCGGCCGGGACAGCGGGGTGCGCGGCACCCCCACGCTCTTCCTGAACGGCATGCGCTACCAGGGGCCCCTGAACCTGAATGCGATCAGCAGGGCAGTGGCAGACCTGCGCCAATCCCCGTAACGTCATCGGGTCCGGTTTCTACCCCCGATCGGAGTTCTTTTGATGGCATCCACGATCACCAGCATCATCAGCGTTCTCGTGATGGGCATCCTGCTGCTCGCCGGCGTTGTCGTGACCGCGAGGGCCAGGCGCGACCACGGCTCCGCCGCCATGATCGGCATGGCGGGCTGCATCTTGCTCCTGCTGGGAGTGGTGTTCAACATCCTCCGCTCCTGGGTCCTGATCCCGATGATGGCCGACTCGCTCGGCATGAAGATCGACACGGTTTTCGCCGTCACGACCCCGATCTCCATGATCTTCGACGCGGTCGGCACGGGGCTGCTGATCTGGGCCGTGGTCGCCCGCCGGAAACCGCACCAGCCCGCCCAGCCGCCTCAGGGATCTCAGGGTCCTGGATGGCAGCAGCCCCCGGCGAGCTGGCAGCAGCAGCAGCCCGGCTGGCAGACGCCGCAGCAGCCGCCCTACGGCGAGAATCGGGGCTGACGAGTCACGGGACGAGTCCGCTGGCCAAGTGTGACAATGGCTGAGTAACCCAGAACTCCGCAGCAGCTCCTGAGGGAATCATGAGTCGAGAGCAGCCTGGCCCCGAGGGACAGGATCCCCTCGAAACGATCAGGCACCGCTACCCCCGCCCGGCCCAGCCTCCCCGCCCAGGCACTCCTCCGCGCCAAAGGCAGGAGCCGCCATCCACGCGGCGGCTCCCGTACACGCCTGACATGCTCCCCGACGTGCCGCTCTACGAGACCAAGCCGCCGAGGTCCGTCTGGTGGTGGGTGATCGTGGCCGGCTCGCTCGTGCTGCTGATCGCGGCCATCGCCGTGGCGGGGATCCTGTTGGGACGTGCCAGCGCCGACGCCGCCCCGCGCGCGTTCCAGACGGGGATCGGCCTCACGCTCGGCTGAGGTCCATCGTCCAGTTCGTCTCCCACGTCTGCCCGCCGTCCGCCGAGAACGCCTGCTCCCAGCGGGCCGAGTCCGGGCCGTTCACCGTCCAGATGAAGCGGCACGGCACGGGCCTGCCCTCATGGCTCTCCTCGCCGTAGAACTCGCCCCTGTTCCCCTCGAAGGCGCCCACCATGGGCCGGGTGTCGAGCACGCCTGTCGCGCTGCTGGCCCAGTAGATGGACCACTGCCGCGTCTTGTGGTTGAACACGCGTACGGTCATCCCGCTGAACCCCTTGGTCGGGAACGTGATCTCGTCGAAGCTGGCCGCCCCGTCGAAGTGCCGGGTGGCTACCGAGTGACCGGGGAACTCGTCCCATTCGTCGCTGCCGGCGAGCACTTTCACGAGCTTGCGGTTGGCGACGTTCCAGTGGCCGGCGAGGAAGTCGAAATCGTTCATGCCGCCGAACCTATGGCGGGGTCACTGACAGGTAGTGTCAGTGAATATGCGTGCTTCCCGCCTGGTCTCGATCCTCCTGCTCCTGCAGACGCGCGGCCGGATGACCGCGCAGGAGCTGGCCGATCGGCTGGAGGTCTCCGTACGCACCATCTACCGCGACGCCGAGTCGCTCCACGCCGCCGGCATCCCTCTCTACGGCGACGCGGGCCCGAAGGGCGGCTACCAGCTGCTCGACGGCTACCGCACCAGGCTCACCGGGCTGACGGCCGACGAGGCCGAGTCCCTGTTCCTGGCCGGCCTGCCGGGTCCGGCGGCCGAGCTGGGGCTGGGCGCGGTGGTGACGGCCGCGCAGCTCAAGCTCATGGCCGCGCTGCCCGTCGAGCTCCGCGACCGCGCGGGCCGCATCCAGGAGCGCTTCCACCTGGACGCACCCACCTGGTACCGCGATCCGGAACCGGTGACCTACCTGCCCGCCGTGGCCGACGCCGTCTGGAACGAGCGGCGCATCCAGGTCAGGTACCGCCGCTGGAGGGCGCCCCAGGAGGTGGAGCGGCGGCTCGACCCGTACGGGCTGGTCGTCAAGGCCGGGCGGTGGTACCTCGTCGCGCGGGCGGGCGGGGACGTGCGTACCTATCGTGTCTCGCAGATCCTCGACCTGCACCCGCTCCCCGAGGGATTCACCCGGCCCGACGGCTTCGACCTCGCGGCCTACTGGCAGGGCTACCTGGCCGAGTTCGAGGCCCGGCTGCGGTGGGGCGTGGCGGTGGTACGGCTGTCGCCGCGCGGCATGGAGCACCTGACCGACCTCATGACCCCCGGCGTGGTGGCGGCGGCAGGCGAGAGCGCGGAGCCGCCGGACGAGGAGGGGTGGACGCGCGTCACGGTGCCGATCGAGTCGATCGAGCACGCGCTCGCCGAGTTCCTCAGGCTGGGCACTGACGTCGAGGTGCTGGCTCCCGCCGAGCTGCGCGACCGTGTGGCGGCCACCGCCGTCCAACTCGCGGCCCGCTACCGCCCCGCCTGAGCGACGTCCGCGTCGGCCTGCCAGCAGTGGGCCCAGCGCCCGTCCCCCAGCTCTGTACGCTCAGGCGCCTCCTCCGAGCACACCGGCAGCGCCACCGGGCAGCGCGGATGGAAGCGGCATCCACTCGGCGGGGCGATCAGGCTGGGCGGCTCGCCGTGCCGCGTGGCCTCAGGTGGCGTCACCCGGTCGGGATCCGGCGCCGACTCCAGGAGCAGCCGCGTGTACGGGTGCCGGGCCGACTGCGTGAGCGCCTCGCTGGGCCCGCTCTCGATCAGCCGCCCGGCGTACATGACCGTGATGTCCTGCGCGAAGTACCGGGCGCTGGCGATGTCGTGCGTGATGTACAGCAGTGCCAGCCCGCTCTCCTCGGCCAGCCCCTCCAGCAGCCGCAGCACGCCGAGCCTGATGGACACGTCCAGCATCGACACGGGCTCGTCGGCGATCAGCGCGACGGGCCGCACCGCCAGCGCCCGCGCGATGGCCACCCGCTGCCGCTGCCCGCCGGACAGCTCGTGCGGCAGCTTGTCCATGAACTGCTCGACCGGCGTGAGACTGACACGTTCGAGCAGCTCGGCGACCTGCTCCTGTTCGTGCGCGTCCGAGCGGACGTGTCCGTGGATGCGCAGCGGCCTGGCCAGGTGATAGCGCACCCGGTGGAAGGGGTTCAGTGAGGCGAACGGGTCCTGGAAGATGAGCTGCACCTGCCGCCGGTAGTCCCTGAACGCCGCCCCGCGATGGGCGCGTACCGGCTCGCCGCGCAGCAGCACCTCGCCCGACGTGGCCGGATACACCTGAGCGAGCAGCCGTGCCACCGTGCTTTTGCCGCAGCCGCTCTCCCCGACCAGCGCCGAGACCGTCCCGGCACGCAGCGCGATCGACACGTCCTCCACGGCCCGCACCGGCGGCCGCCTGCCGAGGCGGCCGCGCGGCCCACGAGCGGCGGTGAAGTGCTTGGTGAGATTACGGCCCTCAAGAACGATCATGATGCATCCTCCAGACCACGGCCGCCGTTCAGCAGGCACGCGACATCGCCCTCGAGCGTGGGCAGGACCGAGGAGCACTCCGCCATGGCCAGCCCGCAACGCGGATGGAACGCGCATCCCGGCGGCAACGACCTCAGGTCGGGCGGGGTGCCGGGGATGCCCAGGAGGTGCTCGCGCGGTCCGTGCAGGCGCGGGAACGAGCGGAGCAGGCCCAGCGTGTACGGGTGTCGCGGCGACTTGTGTATGGCCTTGGCGCTGCCGGTCTCCACGACCCGGCCCGCGTACATGATGGCGATCCTGTCGGAGATCTCCATGAGCAACGACAGGTCGTGCGTGATGAACACCACCGCGAAGCCGTACTCCTCCCTGAGCGCCCTGATCTCGTGGAGGATGTCGCGCTGGACCACCACGTCGAGCGCGGTGGTCGGCTCGTCCATGATGATGATCTCGGGGTTGAGCGCGAGCGCGATGGCGATGGCCGCGCGCTGCCGCATGCCGCCGGACAGCTCGTGGGGGTACGAGCGC
>NZ_JBFAMX010000669.1:0-5315 GCF_040659615.1 Nonomuraea sp. NPDC049784 | reverse complement strand
TCCGATCTGAGGCGCGGGCCCTGCCGGGCCTCGTCGATGTCGCCGACGAGCCGGGGGATGGCCTTGATCAGGCCCTTGGTGTAGGGGTGCTGCGGCGAGCCGAGCACCTCCCTGGTGGGGCCCTGCTCGACCAGCCGCCCGCCGTACATGACGGCCAGCCGGTCGGCGACCTCGGCCACCACGCCGATGTCGTGCGTGATGACGAGAGTGGTGAGGCCGCGCTCCGCGTGGACCTCGCGGACGATCTTCAGGATGTTCGCCTGAGTGATCATGTCGAGCGCGGTCGTCGGCTCGTCCAGCACCACCAGGTGGGCGTTGAGCACCAGCGCCAGCATGATGCCGACCCGCTGGCGCATGCCGCCGGACAGCTCGTGCTGGTGCGAGTCCAGCACCCTGGCCCCGTCCAGCCCCATCCGGCCGAGCAGCTCCTTGGCCTCGCGCACCAGGCCGCGCAGGTCTTCGACGCCGTGCGAGCGGCCCAGGTCGAGCAGCTGCTTGCCGACCGTCTTGAGCGGGTTGAGCGAGTTCTGGGCGGCCTGGAAGACGTACCCGATGTGCCTGCCCCTGGCCTTGCGGAGCTGCTCGCCCTGCAGGCCCACCACGTCGCCGAGCCCGTCGATCTCGACGCTGCCCGCCGCGATCCTGCCGGGCGGCTGGACGGCGTTGAGCAGCGACAGGGCCAGCGTGGACTTGCCGGACCCCGACTCGCCGACGATGCCGGTGATCGAGCCGGGCTCCAGGGCCAGGCTGATGTTCCTGACGGCGGGCAACTCGCCCGCGGGGGTCTTGTAGACGACCGTAAGGCCGTCGATGCGCACGCCCGGCGCTTGTTGAGTCATTGCTACTCCTCACGCAGCCGGGGGTTGAAGATCTCGTCCATGGCGTCCACCACGAGCACGATGGCCAGCGTCAGCAGCAGGATCGCCAGCAGCGGCCCGATGAGGAAGCCCAGCGCGCTGGGCACCGTGAGCGCCCCCGAGCGGAACACGGCCGTGTTGAGCATCTGGCCCCAGTTGTTCGACTCGTACGGCAGCACGCCCAGGAAGAACAGGCCGACCTGCGCGTAGACGCCGCCGGTGACCGCGATGAGCATGTTCATCGCGATGTACGGCGCCATGCTCGGCAGCAGTTCCTTGCTCACGATGTGCGTCGTGGACAGGCCGAGCCCGCGCGCCGCCTCGATGAAGCCCCGCTCGCGCAGCGACAGCGTCTGCGAGCGCACCGCCCGCGCCACGCCGCCCCAGCTGAGCAGCCCCAGCACCAGGCCCATCTGGATCGCGCTGCTGAACTTCCACACGGTGGAGAGCACCAGCAGCAGCGGCAGGCCGGGGATGGTCAGCTTCATGTCGGTGAGCCGCATGAGCACGTTGTCCCAGCGGCCCCGCTTGAAGCCGGAGAACAGCCCGATGCCGGCGCCCACGACCACGGTGATGACGGCGGTCACCAGCGCGGCCAGCAGCACGTACCGCGACCCGGTGACGACCAGGGCGATCACGTCCCTGCCCTGGTCGTCGGTGCCGAGCCAGTGCTCCCAGCTCGGCGGCCTGGTGATCAGGTTGGGGTCGCGGTCCAGCTGGGCGGGGTAGAACATCGGCCCGAACACGCCCATGAACACGAACCCGAGTATGAGCACGACGCCCACCATGCGGCTGGGCTTGCGCTTCATCACCCGCCACACGCCCGCCCAGAAGTTGCGGCGCATCGTGGCGCTCGTCGACGAGCTCTCCAGGAGCACGGTCATCCCGACACCTCCTCGCCGCTGCGGACCCGCGGGTCGATCACGGAGTAGAACAGGTCAGCGATGATGTTCGCCACGATGATGGACACTGTGATCAGCAGGAACGCCCCGCCCATCAGCGCGTAGTCACGCATGGTGATGCTGTCGAGGAGCAGCAGGCCCAGTCCCGGATAGTTGAAGATCCGCTCGATGAACACCGCGCCGCCGAGCAGCACGCCGAGCGACAGCGCCAGGATCGTGAAGAGCGGCAGGATCGCGTTGCGCGCGATGTACCTGAAGATGATCGACCGCTTCATCCCGCGCAGCTCCGCCGCCAGGATGAAGTCGTCGCCGAGCACGGTCACCACGCTCGACTTCATCGCCAGGATCCATCCGCCGTAGGCCGCCAGCGCGTACGTCAGCACCGGCAGCACCGCGTGCTCGACCAGCGAGCCGATGTAGCCGGCGTTGAACCCGGGCTCGAACAGGATGTCCACGGGCCCGTCGGCAGGCAGGATCGGGATCAGCGTCGCGAAGATCGCGCTGAGCAGCAGGCCCAGCACGTACTGCGGCACGCCGTGCAGCAGCGACCCCGAGATGGCCAGGATGTCGCCGAGCTTGCCCGAGCGCTTGATGGCCGCGTAGACGCCCATGACGATGCCGACCAGGAAGCTCAGCAGCGTTCCCGCCAGCACCGGCAGAACGGTCCACTTGGCCGCCTCGCCCAGCACCTGGGTGACCGGCGCGCCCGCGTGGGTGACCGACTGGCCCAGGTCGAAGCGGACCAGGCCCGACATGTACTGGGTGTACTGCTCCCAGAGCGAGCCCTTCGGCTGGAACCCGTACAGCACGCGCGTCGCCTGCTCGGCCGCCTGGGGGTCCATGCCCGACTGGATCAGCTTCTGCACGTTCGCGGCGACCGGGTCGCCGGGAATGGTTCTCACAATGAAGAAGCTGATCGTGGCTACGACGAGGATCATGACGATCCCGCGGGCCAGATGGCCCGCGAGTCGTCGTGCGATGACTACCATAGGCTCTTTCTCTACTGCTTGGCCTTGATGAGGCCCAGCTGGATCCAGACACCGGCGGGCAGGCGCAGCAGGTCGCTGTCCTGCTCAGGCCAGCCGGTGAACCGGCTGGTGTTGGTGAACTGCGTGTTCACGTAGTCCCAGAGCTGGATGGCCGGGAGGTCCTGGTTGGCCGTCTTGGCGAGCTGCACCATGATCGGCTTGGCCTGGTCGGCGGTGGCCGCGTTCAGCTTGGCCGTGAGCTCACCCGGGTTGACCTTGCCGACGCCCTGGACGTCGATCTCCTCCGCGCTGCCCATCCAGTTGCCGCCCTTGCCGGGAGCGCTGTGCGCCACCTTGCCCGCGACGTTGGTCCAGCCGTTGGAGGCGCCGTAGAGGCGCTGGAAGATGTCGTACGGCGCCGGGCCGAGCGCCATCAGCCAGAAGCCGACGTCATACTTGCCGGCCGCGATCTCCTCGAGGTAGACCGGGTAGTCGGCCACGGTCACGACCTCGGCGTCCACGCCGTTCTCGATGAGCTGGCTCTTGATGTTCTCCTGCGCGGAGATCCAGTCGGAGAAGCCGGACGGCGCGTGCATGGTGAACTTCCACGGCGAGCCGTCGGCCAGCGCCCACTTGCCGCCCTTCTTCTGCAGGCCGGCCTCCTTGAACTCCGCCTCGGCCTTGGCCACGTCGTGCTTGTACGGCTCAAGGCTCGCCAGCTCGGAGCCGAGCCACTCCTGGGCGGGCTTCTGGTGGATGCCGGAGGTCGTCACGGCCGCGGTGCCGCCCTCGGGCGAGGCCACCTTGGTCACCTGCTCGCGGTCGATCAGGTAGGCCAGGCCGCGCCGTACGTGCACGTTGTCGTACGGCTTCTTCGACTGGTTGAACGCCATGCCGACGGCCACCGGCGAGAAGCCCTTGATCAGCTGGGAGCCGGGGGCGTTCTTGATCCGGGTCATCACGTCCGTCGGGGCGGCGGTGAAGCCGGCGTGGTCGAGCTTGCCCGCGGTCAGGTAGTTCCAGATCTGCTCGTTGCCGCTGTAGTTGAGGAACTTCACCTGCGCGGGCGCGACCTGCGCGGCGTTGTAGAAGTTCTTGTTCTTGACCAGCAACGCCTCGCCGGGGTTGACCCGCTCCAGCGTGAAGGGCCCGGCCGAGACGTCCTTCGGCGGGGCGAAGGCGAGCACCTTCTGGCCGATGGCGAGGATCGCCTCGCGGTCCTTGTCGGCCTCGGCGCCGGTGCCCCTGGAGGCCTTGAGCTTGTCCCAGAAGTCGGCGGGCAGCAGGCTGCCCCAGACGTGCGCGGGCACGACCCAGTTGTCCATGACGCCCCGGGCGAACTTCATGCTCGGGTTCTTCATGTCCTGGGTGACCTTGACCGTCTGGTTGTCCACCACCTGGACGTCGGCCGCCACGCCCGCCGCGCCCGGCGTGATCGCGAACGCGGTGCTGCCGGTCGTGGAGGCCAGGCCGAGGGAGAGCTTGACGTCGTCGGCCGTCACCGGCTTGCCGTCGGACCACTTGGCGTTCGGCTGGAGGTGGATCGTGATCGAGGAGTTGTCGGGAGCGATTTCCCAACTGGCGGCGATGCCGGGGTAGAACTGGTTCGGGTCGGTCATATGGTTCTTGACCCATCCCAGCTTCATCGCGTTGTAGCCGATGAAGGAGTTGCCCTTCGGCGCCCATGGGTTCGCCGGGCCGCTCGCGTCGATGCCGGGCCGGTTCACGTCGATCGTGGTGAAGAGCCCGCCGCCGCCCGAGCCACTGGAATTGTTGGTGGAACCACCGCTGCACGCCGCTGTCGCGGTGGCAAGACCCAGCAACGCTACTACCGCTGCCAGTCGTTTCATTTGCCGCTCCGGGGAGATGTCGGGACCTGTCGTTGATCTGTAGGGATTGACCGGACACTACGATCGCGCCCGACTCGCGTCAATAATCTCCAGTGGTTGTGAGGCTAATGTAACTTTCCTTCATCAGTGTGCGGAGTGGAGCTAAGCGCCGTCAAGTAATCGGTCAGCTCATTACCAAGACGGCCGCCCCGCTGACCTGGTCATTCGCCAGATCGGTGAGTGCGCGGTCCGCCTCTTCGAACGGGTAGAGCGTCGTCGTCACGCGTGGCGGATGCGCCAGCGCCAGCTCCAGATAGGCCCGCCCGTCGGCCCTGGTATTGGCCGTCACACTGCGTAGGGTGCGCTCCTGGAAGAGATGCCGCTCGTAGTCCAGAACGGGTACATCGGTCAGATGAATTCCCGCGATGGCCAAAGTGCCGCCCCGGTCGAGCGCTTCGAGTGCCGGTGGGACCAGGGTACCTACCGGCGCAAACAGGATGGCCGAGTCCAATGGCTCGGGCGGTATGTCGCCTGCGGACGCGGCGCCGAGCTCAAGCGCGAGCGCCCTGGAGGCCGCGGATCTGGTCACCGCGTGCACGACGGCCCCCTGGGCGATGGCGGCCTGCGCCGTCAGGTGGGCCGAGGCCCCGAAGCCGTAGATCCCCAGCCGCCCGCCCGGCGGCAGATCGCAGCGCAGCAGCGCCCGGTAGCCGATGATCCCGGCGCACAGCAGCGGCGCCAGCCGCTCGGCGGGCACGT
>NZ_JBFAMX010000668.1:0-5324 GCF_040659615.1 Nonomuraea sp. NPDC049784 | reverse complement strand
CTGACGTCGTGGACGTTCGCGCCCGGGGCCTGCTCGGTGTTCAGGGCCCGGCACGTGGCCCGGGCCCAGCTCGTGGAATGGGGGCTGCAGCATGCGTGCGAGTTCGCCGAGCTGCTGATCAGCGAGCTGGTAACCAACGCGGTGCGGCACGCGCGCGGGATCGTGCGCCTGAGCCTGTCGGCCGCCGACGGGCTGCTGCGCTGCGAGGTCGAGGACTCCAGCCCGCTGCTTCCTCTCCCGCGCGCGGCCGCCGACGACGATGAGGGGTCGCGCGGGCTGCTGCTGGTGGAGGTGCTGTCGTCGGGCTGGGGCAGCGTCCCGACGGGCCAGGGCAAGGTCGTCTGGTTCGAACTGCCGGTGCCGGTGCCGGCCACGCTCGACGCCTGATGTGTCAGTGCGGCGACTACAGCCACGCATCGCGCAGGTAATCCGGCTCCCCGGCGAACAACTCCTTCCACTCCTGCACCACCTCGCGCGTCCGCTCCTTGCGTTTCCCCTGCCGGGCCGCCGGCCCGCCGGTGAAGTACGCCGTCGCCGAGCAGCGCGGCCGTGCCGCTGTTACACCATGCGATGGCCAAATCTTGTTGTGGGTTCTTGACCGTGCTCGTCTGGGATAACGGCCGGGACATAACCTGGACCACGTGGGATGCGGTCCGATGGAGACCCGCCGGCCGCATCGCGGAAGGCGCCAATGACAGCGGTGACTGCCTGCACCGTCCGGGGACGGCCCAGCGGCGGGCTGCCTGCCGAGGTGACGAGTTTCGTGGGGCGTCGGCACGAGGTGGCCGAGGTCAAACAGTTGCTGTCCGCCTCCAGGACCGTGACGCTGACCGGCGTGGGCGGGGTCGGCAAGACACGCCTGGCGTTGCGGGTCGGCCAGGAGGTACGGCGGGCCTTCCGCGACGGCGTCTGGCTGGTCGAACTGGCAGAGCTGGACTGCCCCGCCATGCTCGCCCAGGCCGTGGCCGAGGCGCTGGAGATCCGCGACCAGACCGGCGACTCCCCGATGCGGGTACTGACCCGCTACCTGCGCGACAAGCAGGCACTGCTGATCCTGGACAACTGCGAGCACATGGTCGGCGAATGCGCGGTGCTCGCCGAGACGCTGCTGCGCGCGGCCCCCGACCTGCGGGTGCTGGCCACCAGCCGGCAGCCGCTGGGCATCGCCAGCGAGCAGGTGGTGCCCGTGGCGCCGCTGCCGCTGCCGGGCTGGGAGGTGCCGCGGCCGCCGCTGGAGACGCTGGTGAAGCAGGACGCGGTGCGGCTGTTCACCGAACGGGCCCGTGCGGTACTGCCCGCATTCGCCGTGGACGACGACAACCGCGACGTCGTTACCCGTATCGTGCGCCGCCTCGACGGGCTGCCGCTGGGCATCGAACTGGCCGCGGTGCGGCTGCGCGCCCTGTCGGCCCAGCAGCTGCTCGACCGGCTCGACGACCGTTTCCGCCTGCTGACCGCCGGGTCCAGAGCGGTACTGCCCCGGCACCAGACGCTGCGGGCACTGATCGATTGGAGTTACGCGCTATGCCTGGAAGAAGAACGCCTGCTGTGGCAGCGGGCCTCGGTCTTCGCCGGGGGACTGGATCTGGAGGCGGCCGAGACGGTCTGCAGCGGGGACGGAATCGCCCGGGAGGACGTGATCGACCTGGTGATCGGCCTGGTGGACAAGTCCGTGCTGATTCGAGAAGACCACCCGGGCGGCGTGCGCTACCGCATGCTGGAGACGCTACGCCAGTACGGACGTCAACAGCTGGCCGGCTCCGGCCGCGAGGCCGAGCTGCAGGCACGGCACCGTGGTTATTATCGCGATCTTGCCGCGCAGGCGCGGGCGGAGCTGTTCGGGCCCGAGCAGATCGCCTGGTTCGCCCGGCTGCAGAGGGAGCACGCCAACCTGCGGGCCGCGCTCGACAGCTGGCTGAGCACGCCGCAGGGGGCTCCTGCGGGGCTGAGCATGGCCGGCGATCTGCTGTATCACTGGATCACCAGTTATTACCTGGGTGAGGGGCGCGGCTGGCTGGCGCGGGCGCTGGCCGCCGACACCGAGCCCGGCACGGTGCGTGCTGACGCGCTGTGGGCCGCCAGCTGGCTGGCGGTCATCCAGGCCGACATCCCTGCCGCCACCGCGATGCTGGAGGAGAGCCGCCGTATCGGGGAGCAGCTGCACGACGAGCCGGTCCTGGCCTACGTGGCGCTGTTCTCCGGGATGGTGGCCATGTGCGAGGGGCGAACGGAGGCCGCGATCGAGCTATACAGGGACGCCCTGGCCCGCCACCGCCGACACGGCGACCCGGTGGGGATCGCGCTGTCGCTCATCCGGCTGACGCTCGCCCACTCGTTCCTGGGGGACTCCTCGCGCGCCATCGCGGCGGGCGAGGAGTGCCTGACGGTGTGCGATGCCTACGGGGAGGGCTGGCACAAGGCGTACACGATGATGGCGCTGGGCGTGGAGGTGTGGCGGCAGGGGGACCTGGCCCGGGCGGCGGAGCTGGAGACGCAGAGCCTGACCTTCAACCGCTCGCTCGGCGACCGGCTCGGCGCGGGCCTCAACATCGAGGTGCTGGCCTGGATCGCGGCCAGTCAGGGCCACCACCAGCGGGCCGCGCGGCTGCTGGGGATCCTGGAGACGATGTGGAGCTCCGTTGGGGCGCCGCTGTCGGGGTACGGGCACCTGGCCCGCTACCACGAGGAGTGCCAGGCGGCGATGCGTCAGGCTCTAGGGGAGGCGGCGTTCGAGGCGGCCGTACGGCGCGGCGCCCGCATACCCCTGGACGAGGCGCTCGCGTACGCGTTGCGGGAGGACAAGCCCGAGCAGGCGGCCAAGGGGGAGACGCCGCTGACGCGCCGGGAGACGGAGATCGCCGATCTGGTCGCCCAAGGGCTGACGAACAAGGAGATCGCGGCGGCCCTGGTGATCGCCCAGCGGACCGCCGAGGGGCATATCGAGCACATCTTGAGCAAGCTGGGGTTCAGCTCGCGGGCGCAGATCGCGGTGTGGGTGGGGGAGCGGGCCCGCGCCGACGGCCATGACCGCCGTTGACGTGCCGATTTGAACAGCGGAACCGACGCCGCCGGTCCCGCTGTCGTTCATAGGTGTCAGTACGGCAGCGGCCGTCCTGACGGGGTCCGCAGGTCCATGCCCTGAGCTGGGCGGCGGGGCCGCTTGGAGATGCGGATCCTTGTCTGGCGCACGATGCGTCATTCCTTTCGATCGGTGCCGTTCGGGTGGGTGTGCGGGCAGTCCCGCTCGGAGGTGACAAGCTCGAACCACATGACCTTGCCGGCAACCCCCCAGCAGCACGTCAGCCGGTTCAGCAGCGGGATGTGGCGCGGTGCGGCGGCTGTGGGCGCGGCCTGGGCACTGACGTCCTCCACCTCACCGCGCAACAGGCCTTCCTCCACCCAGAGCGTGAGCCTGATCCTGCCGGTGGCGTGCCGCAAGGCGTCGGCGACGAGTTCGCCGACGAGCAGGTCGGCATCCTCAGCCTGCTCTTGCAATCCCCACGCGGCCAACCGGACCGCGGTCATCCGCCGCGCGCTCGGCACCGCTGAAGGCCGTGCCGACAGCAGCCACGAGACGGCGCGGTCCCGCCCCACCAATCCGGCGCGAACGGCCAGGCCATCCCCCATGGCCAAAAGCCCGTTCCGCGACAACATCCGCAGCGCGGGTTGGCTCGGAACGACGCCGTGCTTGACTTGCGGCTGCAACATGGCTGGCATTGCATCCCCTCCCCGTGTTGGCGCATGTGTGCAGAGCACCTACTCAGCTTGCTCGACCACGCCAAACACCGAGACGGGATAAATCCCCATATAGGTACCTATTCGTCTCGGCCTCCGTGTAGGTAGTCCCCCCTCGGCCCCCGCCGCCCGGCTCGGCTCCCCATCGCCGGCACACATCCACCACCCCGGCCCCGCACCTCCCCGGAGCCAATCCACGCTCGCGCCGCTGCACCGAGCAACCCCACCCCGCCGGTAACCGGGACATCAGCAGGGACCAGGCCGTCGACCACGTCTACGAGGACGACGCCGTCCCCGGCCCGGATCAGGCGCCCGGCACCGTTGCGCCCTCGCGGTCCAACGAGGCGGCGAGGTGCGCGCCCGTCACCGAGCCCGGGACGGACAGCAGCGCCTGCGGAGTGCCTTTCGGCCTCGGGTTTGTCGTATTTCGGCAGCCGGTTGCGGATGAACCAGGAGTAGGTCTCGTTCAGCTGGCGCTGCGACTCCACGGCGACGGTGGCGAACACGACGGACGACTTGCCGGACCCGGACACCCCGGTGAAGACCACCGGCTTGTTCTTGGGGATGCGCAGGGACAGGTTCTTCAGGTTGTTCACCCGCGCCCCGCTGATCACGATGCTGTCGTCCATGCGAACACGCTCGGGCAGGGCACCGACACTTCCCCCGGTTGGGCCGGTCAGGTGGGGGCGGGTGTGGAGCGGGTGGCCAGGCGGTCGAGCGAGATGCCGAGCACGTCGGACAGGGCCGCGATGGTGAAGAACGCCGGCGTGGCGATCCGGCCGGTCTCGATCTTGCGGAGGGTCTCGGCGGACATGCCGGCGGCCGCGGCGACCTCGACGATGCTGCGCTCGCCGCGGGCCTGACGCAGCATCGAGCCGAGCTGCTCGCCGCGCAGCCGCTCCTCGGGGGTCAGCGGAGGTCGCACCATGTAAACCACTCTATACCCGTGATACCGGTATAGTTATCGAATCTCCGTCCTTGCGCCCGCCCGCCGGGGGAGAGCCCCCTCGAACACGTCACCGCCCGCTCTTGCCGCGCAACAGGGGATGGGTGCGCATCGCCACCTCCAGCTCACCTGGCAGCTCATCGCGATACCGGCCCAGCGTCGACAGATCGCTGTGCCCCAGCACCCGCCGCACCGCGTCCATGTCGACCGCGTCCGCCAGCAGATGCGTCGCCGTCGTATGCCGCAACCCGTGCGGCGTCACCGAACGCTGCTGATCGGGATCCACCCGCCGCTGCACCCGGTCGATCACCGCCTGCACATCGCCCCGCGCCAGCCGCCGCCCCCGCCACGACAGCAGCAACGCCTTGTCGGCCACCGCCGGCCGCCCCCGCTCCAGATACTCCTGCAACACCCTCGCCACGTCATCCGGCAACGGAACATCCCGCGTCCGCCCGCCCTTGCCGAAGATCCGCCAGTAACGCACCCCGTCGTTGGTGAAGAAATCCTCCACGTTCGCGCGTACCAGCTCCGACACCCGCGGCCCCACCGTCGACAGCAGCAGCACGATCACCGCGTCCCGCAACTCCGTACGCTGATCACGGCGCTTGCCCTCCGCCGGGACGTCCTGCGGCAACGCGCTCGC
>NZ_JBFAMX010000667.1:0-5331 GCF_040659615.1 Nonomuraea sp. NPDC049784 | reverse complement strand
CCGACTTTTTCGATGTCCGCCGCGTCGAATATGGCGAGGTCCAGGCGAGCTGTCACAGTCATGGCCACATCCTGCCCTAACCCTCCGACGAAGAAGGGCGCGCGCCGCCTCTGCGGTCTGATCGCGCAGCCGGGTCTCATGACCCGGGGCAACCCACGCGACGTGACGTCCTCGAATGACCGCTTCTGCCGCGATGTGTGCAGCCCGAACCGCGTCGTCGGCCACTTTCGCAGCACCTGTCGATCATGGTGTGTGCACGGTTGGTGCACGCGAGCACACTAGGGCACCTTTGGTGCCCTAGTGTCCTAGCTGGCGCAGTCGCCGGTTGAGGTAGCGCTGCTCCGGCAGGCTCGTCGTCAGCTGCGCGGCCCGCCGGTAATGTTCGGCCGCGGCCTCCACATCGTCGTTCAGCTCCAGCAGATGGGCGCGTACGGCATGCAGCCGGTGATGCCGCTGCATCGCGGGATCGGTCAGCAGCGGATCGAGCAGGGCCAAGCCGATCGTCGGGTCGTGGGCCATCGCAACGGCGACGGCATGGTTGAGCGTCACAGTCGGGGCGGGAGCGACTCGGCTCAGCATGTCGTATAGAACGCTGATCTGCATCCAGTCGGTGGCCTGGTAGGTCGATGCCTCCGCGTGGACCGCGGCGATCGCCGCCTGGATTTGGTAACGGCCGACGTGTCCCCGCGGCAGCGTCTGCTCCAGCAGCGCGACACCCTCGGCGATCAGATCGCGCCGCCAGCGGGAGCGGTCCTGCTCGGCAAGCGGCACCAGATCACCGGCAGAGTCGGTCCGCGCTGGCAGCCGCGCGTGCGTGAGTAGCATCAGCGCCAACGCGCCGGCCACCTCGTCATGGTCGGGCAGTGCAACGTGCACTTGACGGGTGAGCCGGATCGCCTCCTCGGCGAGTTCGACGTCGACCAGGGTCTCGCCGGAGGTGCGCGTGTAGCCCTCGGTGAACACCAGGTGGCAGACGTCGAGCACAGCTGCGACCCGGGCCGGCAGTTCTTTGTCCGACGGCATCGCGAACCGCGCGCCTGCGCCACGCAGCGTCGCGCGGGCGCGGCTGAGGCGCTGGGTCATTGTGCGGACCGGCACCAGGTACGCGGTCGCGATCTGCTCCACGCTCAACCCGGCCACCGCCCGCAGGCTGAGCGCCACCTGCGACGGCCTGCTCAGTGCAGGATGACAGCACAGGAAGAGCAAGCGGAGCGTGTCGTCGACCTCAGTTGCGGGAACCTCGTCCGCTCCAGGCGCTACGCCGACGTCATCCGGCCGTTGTGCCCCGTCCAGCGCCTCGCGGCGGGCGCGGGCCGAGTCGGCCCGGGCCCGGTCGATCAGGCGCCGCGACGCGACTCGGATCAGCCACGCCCTCGGATTGTCGGGAACCCCACCGATGGGCCATTGAGAAGCAGCGGCCTCCGCAGCTTCCTGGGCCGCGTCCTCGCAGTCGCCGAGGTCGCCGTACCTCCGCACAAGCGCGCCGATGACGTGTGGCGCCTCCCGACGCCACACGTCCGCGAGTATCCGCCGCACCATACGACCTGCCTAAGATCGTTATTGGTCGTCGCCGCCTGGCCACATCGTCGGCCGCAGCTCCACCGTCTCTCCGGGGCCGGCGAACTTCGCGGCGACCTCCTCTGCGCGGGCCTGGCTCTCGACGTCGATGAGGAAGAACCCGGCCAGATGCTCCTTGGCCTCCGAGTATGGGCCGTCGCTCGCCAGCGGGGAACCGTCCTGCCACCGGTACAGTCGTGCGGCCGCGGGGTCGCCGAGCGCCTCTCCGCCGAGCAGTTCGCCGTTGGCCTGCAGTTCGGACATCACCTGCTCGAATTCGGCGTTCAGCCGCTCGCGCATGCCACCTGGCAACTCCTGGTAGGCAGCAAGGTAGTCGCCGGTGGGGTGCCCCCACGGCTGCGGATTGGAGTGGATCATGATCACGTACTTCATGGCCTTCAGCTCTCGTCTCGTGCGACGGCCGCTCCGTCGCTCGGCTGGGACGTCGGTGCGGATTTGCCGATGTCGACACTATCCGGGAGTTCGAGACGTGCTGGGAGTCGCGTCCCTGATGTGCGCTGGTCACGGGACGCGAACATGCCCAGGGCACGGGCGAAGTCCCCGGCCCGGCAGTCCGACCGGTTGCCCGTCACGACGCGCACGATCCCGGCGAATGATCAAGGCCTGGTGCCCGGTCAGGAAGGACCGTCCTACAGGCCACTTCCTGCCCAGGTCGCGCGGCGGACAGCTGCCCATGGAGGTCGCGGCCGTGCAAGCCGATGTTGTACCAAGCATCCGTACTCGACGTCCAGGTCCTGTCTGCAAGCCGTAACCCCAGCCGGAACGCACTGTCACGCCGCGGAGGGGATCATGTCCGGTCCTGCCTCGATCCTTGCGTGGCGGTGTGGCCGTCGTCGGCGGGTCAGCCCGCTGGAGGTGTGATAGAGCGCAGCAACGCCTGCAGTTCGCGGTCGGGACTGATGTGTTTGCTGTAGAGGGGTCCGCAGGGTGTGGTCGCCAGGCGCATCGCGAGGCCGAGCAGATCCGGCGCCGGGGTGTCACCCCGGTAGGTCTCGGCGAGGTAAGTGAACTCGTTCATGATTCCGACGACGCTGCGGTTGGCGGTCTTGGCGAGGCGGCGGTCGCGCATCTGCTGCAATTCCTCGCCGATGATCGTGTCGGGGGTTCCGTGCGCGGCGAGCACCGTGGCGACCTGCTGCGGGAATCTGGCAAGCAGGGTCGCTGCGGGGGCCAGCGGCATCAGCACGGGCAGCAGCGTCGATTCATTGACAAACAGCGCAACCTGGGGTTTCCAGAACACGGCTGTGGCGTACCACTGGCCCAACAAAGTGGTGGACTGCTCGCCTTCACCCGGGCTGGGCGGGCCGATGCGGTCGAGCAGCTTCTTGGTCGCGCGCACGATGAGCACCTACCTATCCTGCCGCCATCATGCAGCGCGCCCAGCCGACCTGCCACGGTGAACGTTGTTTCTCACGATCGCCCACATCCTCTTCTGCCGCCGAGTGGGCATCGTTCCTACCGGGAGAGGACATCCCGCCTCTGCCGAATCGAGCGCACGCATCTTGGTCGATTTCGGCGTTCGGATTTGAGCGTCAGCTAGTGAAGCCGAGCAGCTGGGCTCGTCCCGAATACCCGATGAGACGAAGCGGCGGCCCGAGAACAGTCCCGAGCCGCCGCTGGTGGCTCATACCTGGAAGTAGTGCCCCGCGTCCAGGTCGGCGGTGAGGCCGGGGTGGGTCGGGGTCCAGCCGAGCAGTTCGCGGGTGATCGCGGCCGAGGTCGGGTTGTCCATCTGCGCGAACGACCCGAGGAAGCCGAAGTAGTCGACTGCCTCCTCGGGGCTGATGCTGCGGACCGGGATGCCCAGGTTACGGCCGATGGCGGCGGCGATGTCGGCGAACGGGACGCCCTCGTCGGCGGCCCCGTGCAGGCGCGAGCCGGCCGGCGCTTTCTCGAGGGCGAGCCGGTAGAGGTCGGCCGCGTCGAGCGTGTGCACGGCCGGCCACCGGTTGGTGCCCTCGCCGACGTATGCGGCGTACCCGTTCTGCCGGGCGGTGGCAATGATGGCTGTGATGAAGCCGTGGTGGTCGAGCGAACTGTGCACCGTGGGCCGCCCCTTTCGAGGCGGTTATCGCCGCCTTCCACCGGGCGGCGGACGAGATCTTCGCCGACCGCCTCGACCTGGTTCGGGTGCGTCAGTCCATCATCGAGAGCAGCCCCGAGCTACAGGAGCGCGAGCTGCGCAAGACGGACTCGCTGGCGGCGGCGGTCGCCGCCGCCCTGCGTGCCAAGGGCGTCGGCGAGACCACGGCTACCCTGGCAACCGAGTCAGGCGTCACGGTCTTCCGGGTGGCGTTCGCCCGCTGGGTCGCGCCCGGCAGCGACGCCTCCCTCACCGACCTGATCGCCGAGATAGCTGGCGAGCTGCGCGTGGTCACGTCGGCCCCAGCCGTGCCAGCCCTGAAGGCGGCGACGCCCACCTGACGGTCGTGACGAAACGTCGGCAACACCGCTGGACGGGCGCACTCCCATGCTGTTAGTCGCGCCCCTCTCATCACGGCGCCAGCGTGGGCGTGACCAGAGACTTTCGGTCAGGACATATCGCAGCGTGCATGTTCATTGGTAGTGACGTTCCATGGTCACGGCCGATGACGCGCAACAGCCACGCCTGGTCAGTCGCCACGCGGAATGAGGGCGTAGGCTCCCACAGCTCCTTGAGCGCGTGTTGTGCGGGACCCGCCCACCAACCTGCCGCCCTTCATGTGGAGTCAGGGGTCGGGTCGTCAAGGTCGTCGGCTGTTCCGTCGATCGCTGGGCCGCATCCAGCTGGTAGGTGGGCGACCACGATCGCCACAGCCTCGGCTGCGATTTCGGCTTCTGCGATGTGGCCAGTTCCATAGGGAGAGCCCGTCTGCGATCGGTCGTTTCTCCCCACTTCCCCCGCTCATGGGCCCATTCGCGTTCTGCACGCATGGTGCCCGATCAACTCCCGCGGGAGAAACAACATCAGCGCCGGCATAAAGAACCCCACCCCCTGGCCACGAACGATGGCTGCCATGGACGCGGCCTGTCTGCCACCGTGTGCTACAGCAAGACCCCTCATCAGGCCCGGAAACCCGCCGGAGCTGCGCAAAGACAGGGTAAGGCAGGAGTACGTGAACCTAGAGGCACAGATCCTCGAGCTGCTGTTGCACCTCCGCACGCTCAAAGCGGGCCAGTGCCCCAGCCACGACAACGCCACCACCGCGACAGGCATGGCCGAGGCGAAGACCGACATCGACGACATCTGGACCGAGATACGAGAAGACCTCGCGGTTCTCGGTGGCGAGGCGGCAGGCCGTCGAGACGGCATATGAACGACTGCTTCATATCCAACCGGCCACGATGCTGCAAAGATCCCGTTCCCGGCAAAGCACAATGAGCCACTCGCGCTCCAGACCCCATCCCTCACCGAACCCCACATAAGACTCGGCCTGAGCCCTCGCTCTGTAACCGAAGGCTCAGGCCGATCCCAACGCTTCTGGATTTCCGTAGCGGCCCCAGTACAGTGCCGGCCTGGCCGACCGGCACCCGCCCGCTGATCCATGATGGGAAACGCGGCGTGCAGGCCCCTGCGGCGGGACGCCTGGTCGAGGGAGACACGATAATCGCCGCAGGCGGATTGGTCGACTGGGCATCGAGTCGGCCCGGAGGCGTCGAGCTACCGCCGAATTGCCTCGGTCACGTCCACGGACGTGGTGTATGAATCGATCTTCGCGTGATCCTGTTTCTGCAGGTTAAGCGGTAAGTGTCTGCGGGAGCGGGTTGGGGACC
>NZ_JBFAMX010000666.1:0-5348 GCF_040659615.1 Nonomuraea sp. NPDC049784 | reverse complement strand
CTACGTCAACCCTCAGGAATTGCATCAGACGGGCGAAGGTCCGCAGGTCGCGAGGTCGTCGCGGCGTTCGGCGGGGCTTCCGGAGGCGTTGGTCTTGGCCGCCTGAGCAGTGAGTTTGCCATACCTATCCCGTTTGATGCAAGATCTGCTCTCCAGAAGGGATGGTCTGGAGAGTGCAGCAGCGCAGGGTCGAGCTCGCGGGAGCGGCTCACATGGAGCTCGTGTCGGGCGTCGTGCAGTTGCGTCCTGAGGACTCGATGTTCGAGGCGATGCTTCGGGGTTGGCGTGCTCAGCAGACGGCGCGGGGGTTGAAGGAGGACACGATCGTGCCGCGGGAGCGGCTGGTCCGGCGCTTCTTGGAGTTCACCAACGACTATCCGTGGGGCTGGACGCCCGGCCACATGGACGAGTGGTCCCTGAGCCTGACGGCCGAGCATCATCTGGCCCCGTCCACGATCCGCAGCTACCAGTGCACGATCCGGCAGTTCACTGAGTTCTTGATCGACGGCCGTTACGGCTGGGCCGTCGCCTGCGAGCAGACGTTCGGGCCCGGACAGCATCCGGTAGCGATCGCGCACGAGTGGAACACGATCGCTCACCTCAACGATTACGAGGGCAATCCCGAGGCGCGTCCGTTCACCCGCGCCGAGTTGCAGCGGTTCCTCGACTACGCCGATGACCAGGTGGAGCGGGCGGTGAAGTCGAAGCGGAAAGGCGCGCTGGCCGCCTACCGGGACGCCACCCTCTTCAAGGTCATTTACGGGTGGGGGCTTAGACGGACCGAGACCTCCAAGCTCGATCTGGTCGACTTTGGGCGGAACCCGGCCGCGCCGGAGTTCGGCCCCTACGGCATGCTGAACGTCCGCTACGGCAAGGCCAAGCGAGGCCAGCCGCCGCGGCGCCGGAACGTCGCCTCGGTGATGGAATGGGCGGTCGAGGCGGTCGTCGACTACGTCGAGAACGTCCGGCCCCGGTTCGGATGCGAGGACCATCCTGCCTTGTGGGTGACCGAACGCGGCGGCCGGGTGAAACCGGCCGAGATCAACGCCAGGTTCGTCGCTTACCGTGATGCGCTCAAGCTGCCAGCCGCCTTGGTGCCCCATTCACTAAGGCATTCTTACGTGACGCACCTTACCGAGGACGGGGTCGACCGCAGGTTCATCCAGGCTCAGGTAGGCCACGAGAATGATAGCTCGACGGCCGTATACACCCACGTCAGCGATGACTTCATGAACGCCGCGCTGCGGCGTGCTCTCACCCCGGCGCTCGGGGCCGAGAGCAGCGGCTCTGGACGAAAGGGACGGCGATGACGGCCAAGCTGGACTACCGGTGGCATCTGCGGCAGGTCATGGCGACCCGGGACATGTTCTCCACCACGGACTTGCTCGCGCCGTTGGCCGAACGGGGAATCAAGCTGTCGTCCTCGCAGGTCTACCGCCTCGTCGTCGATCGCCCCGAACGCCTCAGCTTGAAGATTTTGATGGCGTTGCTGGACATCCTGGACTGCACGATGGAGGAGCTCATCGAGCCTATGCCCGTCGCGGGGCAGGCCAAGAAGACCAAAGTGGTCGGCGGGGAGGCCGGGGTCGGAGAATTGCGGCCCAAACGTGCCCGCATCGCTCCGGCCGGCGAATGAGCGCCGCCCTGGACGCCGAGGTCATCGCTGATCCGATCGGCCTGGTCGTCCGGCTCGTGACCGGCGTCGAGCCGGCGTTGACGGCCGAAGCCGTTCACCAGGAGGTCGTCAAGATCGCTGGTGGTCGGGCCAAGAGTCGGCGTCTCGCTCAGAACCTTCTGACGGACCCGAGCCTGCTCACTGGCGGCGGGCATCCTGTTCCGTGGTCGGTGGGTCAGCTGCTGCTGGGGCTGCGTGCCGCGGGAGCGACGGCCATCGCGGCGCCCTGTTGCGGTGAATGCGGTCGAGCTGTCTCCTATTTGATCAGCCGGAAGGGCTGCGTGATCTGCTCGCCTTGCCGGGACAGACCAGAGGCTTGCGCCAAGTGCGGGGCCGAACGACGGGTCTGCACCCGGGACCGACACGGCCTCCCTCGTTGCGAGCACTGCCCTGACCTCGACGGCGACCCGGTGCGGCTTCTCACGGTCCTGGTCGCCGAACTCGAGCCCGTACTCAGTGGCCCGACTGTGCTCGCCGCTCTCGAGCGGGCCACAGTCCGTCCCGCCGGGCAGCGGCGTCTGGCTTGGGCTGTCGTGGATAATCCCGATCTGCTCACCGGGGCCGGCGCCCTGGCTCCGACACCTGCGGTGCTGCGGTTCATCGACGAGTTGATCAAAGCAGGCGCGACGAAGGTGCTTCCACCGTCCTGCCCGCGCTGCCAGCGGGTCGTCGCCCTCTCCAAGCAGCTCGATGGCCAGCGGATCTGCCGGAACTGTTTCGCCAAGACCAGGGCCGTTCCGTGTTCGCGCTGCGGCAGTGTCCGCGAGCCCGCAGCCCGTGATGCCAACGGCGGACCACTATGTCCCAACTGCCTGGTCAACGACCCGATCAACCTCGAGGACTGCTCCGGATGCGGGCAGCGCCGCCGCGTCGCGGTCCGCGCGGCGACCGGCCCGCTCTGCCAGAACTGCCGTCCTCGCCCCGTCCTGGCTTGCGGAATCTGCGGCCGTGATGCGCACTGCGACATCTCCCGCGCCACGGGCCAGCCCTGGTGCGACAACTGCCAGCACCGGTGGATCCGCTGCAGCGGCTGCGACATCATCGCCCAGCTTCGGGGCGGCACGCTCGACAAACCCCTGTGCGCGAGATGCCTCAACCCCGACCCCGACTTCTGGGACCGGTGCCCGACCTGCAAGACGACCTGGGTCCTCAGCCCCCGCCCCTGCCAGCGTTGCGTCCTCGGCCAGGACATCCGAACCCTCCTCGCGGACGAGAGCGGTCGCATCGGAGCCGACCTGGCGCCGTTGGAACGAGCATTGACCGAGGTCGAGCGGCCCGACGTCGCCATGGGCTGGCTCAGACGCCCCCAGGTCCGAGAGCTCCTCGCAGGGATCGGCCGTGACTCGCGCACGATCACACACGACACGCTCGATGAACTGCCGCCCAGCAAGACACTCGACCACCTGCGCAGCGTTCTCGTCGCTAGCAGCTCGCTGCCCGAACGAGACGAACGGCTCGTCGTGCTGGAGCGGTGGACGGCCACCACGCTCGCCGGTCGCACCGACCCCAACGAGCGCAAGATCCTGCACGCCTACGCGGTCTGGCACCACCTGCGGCGGCTGCGCCGACGCCTCAACGGAGCCCACGCCACCCACCTGCAATGCCTCAACATCCGCTCCCACGTCACGGCCGCGATGAACCTCCTCGACTGGCTGAGCGGTACCGGCCTCACCCTGGCCGCCTGCACCCAGGCCGACCTCGACCGATGGGCGACTGACAACGTCAGCTACCGGCACGAGACCGGGAACTTCGTCCGCTGGGCCCTCGCCCACCGGCACGCCCGGCACCTCACCTTCCCCGCCACCCGCTGGCAAGGACCAACCGGCCCTCACGACAGCGAGAAACGTTGGGACGACGCACGACGGCTTCTGCAGGACACCACCCTCAAGACCTCCGACCGGGTCGTCGGTCTTCTCCTGCTGCTCTACGCACAGAACCTCGGCGCGATCAGCCGCCTCACCACCGAGCACATCCACGCCAGCGGGAACCACGTCACGCTCCGCCTCGGCACCTCACCGGTCGTGCTCCCCGAGCCCCTCGCTGATCTCGTCATCGAGCTGGTCGAAACGCGCAGGGGCAACGCCATCCTCAACAAGACCGCCGACACACCCTGGCTGTTCCCCGGCAGGCGGCATGGCCAGCCGCTCAGCCCTGATTACCTCGGCCAACGCCTCAAGAAGATCGGCATCCAGGCCGGCCGAGACCGATCCACAGCCCTGTTCGCCCTCGCCACCGAGATCCCCGCCGCCATCCTCGCCCGCATGCTCGGCATCCACATCAAGGTCGCCGTCGCCTGGCAACAAGCCTCCGCCGGCGACTGGATGACCTACGCGGCAGATGTCAGTCGTCGAGGCAGCCTCTGATCCAACTATCTCCTTTGAGAATGACCACAATTGGATCTTGCATCGCGGATGCCCCCCGAAACACAATCATTAGCCTTCCGCCTTGCTTTGTCCGGTAGGACTGGGGCCTGTGATCGCGCCCCACACCCTTCCCTGGCCCTCTGCCAAGAAATGCAGCTCGTAATCGAAGCCGCCTCGTAGTTCGTAAGTCAGCGTCACTGAGGTGCTCGTCTCGATTGCTGTGCGGATCCCTACATCGCTCCCGAATGCCTGCACGCCAATGTTCAAGCTGTGGCCGAACATAGAAGAGAGCACGTGTTCGTAGGTTGCCAGAGCTCCGGTGGCGTCGCCAGCAAGGGGGTACCGTTCAGCCAGATCGCCGATGGGTGGAGCGTCCCTGGGGGGGAGGAGGAGCAGACCGGGGTTTCCGGTTACTCTGAGCTCCTTCGCGTTGACTCGGTGGCCCTCGCCGATCGTGTGGCCACTTTCGATAATCGTCACTTTCTCTACCGGCACCGAGATCGGAACAAAAACTACCTTGGTTTCACCGCTTACGGCATTGAAACTCGATGAAATTGTCGCTTCCAATACTCCGCTATCCTCAAGGCCCGCCCCGAGGACAGAGACCTTCCAGCCGAGTTTTTGAGCAGTCTTCTCCTGTGTCTTAAAGCTGGCTTTGCAACCGGTTACTTCTGGCGCAGCAAGCACAAACAGTGGCACGTGGACATGCACGTCTACCGACTTATCCACTTGGATGGCGCGCTGGCTGAACCAGTCGTGCAAGCGGTCCTTCAGGACCCCCCCGATCAAGCGAGGCCACACGTCCCGAGGCCAGTACTTCAGGTTTTTGCTCGTGCGCGCGTACATCATGTCTCGTTGCGAAACGATATGATGAATGTCCATCGCTGGCATCCCCATCTCGCGGAGACCACTCTCGAAGACCTCCTGGATCGCAACAGCGCTCAGATGCCCCCATTGCTCCTCGGTCAGTATCTCGGCCTGCCCCTCGACCGGGAGCACCTCGCCGGAGACCCACTTCACGTCCATAGCCAGAGCATGGCGCACAATCGGACGTCTATGCCGAAACGACGCGCGCCACCCTAGAGTCCTACCCTGGGCGATGAGCCGGGACGGTCTACGGAGACAAACTGGACCTTGGCGTGGGTCAACGCCCGCGGCCCCGGCGGCATGATCGCTGGCTCTGCCGCAATGAGCAGATCACCCACGCTGAATGTCGTCGCCTTGCCTGTTGTCTCGCCATGCTGAACGCCGTTGCCAAACCTCTCTATGGCAGGGCATTCGGACAGTTCTAATACCCGATGGTGCCATTA
>NZ_JBFAMX010000665.1:0-5360 GCF_040659615.1 Nonomuraea sp. NPDC049784 | reverse complement strand
TCGCGGCCGCCGACGGGGGCGACCCGATCGCCGCCGAGGTCGTCGACCGGGTCGCCGCCGTCTTCGCCGAGGCGATCGCACCCGTTGTCCTCGTGCTGTCCCCGCACGCGATAGTGATCGGTGGTGGCATCGCCCGGGCCGGCGCGGTCTTGCTGGACGCGATCGCACGGCACCTCGAAGACCTGACCCTCACCCCGCCAAGCGTGGAATTGTCGGAGCTGGCCGAGGGCGCCGTGCTCAGCGGCGCGATCCAGATGGCCCTGGACGAGGTGTGGCGCGACACCCTCGCTGTCTGCTGAACGACCTTGGCGCTGTGGCGCAGGACGGCCGGTCGGACGCCGATGGCGTGGCGCTTGCCTGCTCAGAGCTGTTGCAGCCCGCCGAGCACCCGTTCCAGCAGGCCGGGGTCAGGCCGTCCGCCGGGCAGCCGCGGATGGTGCAGCCGCAGGAGCCCCTCGGCCGCCATGTCGGCGATCAGCACGCGGGCGACCCCGAGGGGGATCCGCAGCACCGCGGCCACCTCGGCCACCGAGCGGACCTGACGGCACAGCTCGCTGATGGCGGCGTACTCGGGGGTGATGAGGGCGAAGGCGTGCGGCGGGGCGTCAGCGGAGCAGACCAGGGCCTCCATCGCCAGCTTGATGCGCGGCGCGGTACGCCCGCCGGTCACGGCGTACGGCCGGACGGGCGAGTCCTGGTCCTGCTCGTCGGGGTCGGCCGGCGGCCGCCAGCCGCCGCCCCAGCGCGGGTCGGTCATCCGCGCTCACCTGGTCTGCCGGGAGCGCAGCGCCGGAGTGAGCACCTGCCCGGCCCGGTCAGTCAGGTGCGTCATCGATGCGCCACCGCGCTCATCTCGCAGTCCGGGGCGGCTGGGACGGATAGGCAGGATCCGTCGCTGGTGACTCCTTCGCTCCTTGAAGAGAGCGGCTTCTCGCTTCTCTCGGCTGAGGTAGCCGGAATAGGCGACGGCCAAGCCCTGACCGACGCCCCTGCAGGGCGCGAGGAAAGCGTATCAGGGAGGACGACGAGGGGCAGCCCGTCGGAGGTGACGACGGCGGCGTGGGCCACGCCGGGAACGGACTGGACGAAGTCGGTGATCAGCCAGTCGAGGTTGTTGTCGCGGGTCATGGGCCTTCCTCGCGGGTCGTGCTCCCTGATGCGAAGGGAGGAATGCTGCGCGTGCTGATCTCGTCGCGTGCGGCTCGGAAGCCCCGCTGGTAGCTGGTCATACGGTCGCGGACCTCCTCGGGAGAGGTCTGCGGGATGGGTGCGACGCCCTTGGGCACCGAGGTGGTGTCGGCGCTGCCGGGCACCAGGTTGGCCTTGGGCACGCGTTTGGGCAGGCCGGAGGCGGTGGTGCCGTCGTTGGCCGGGGAGGCGGCGGCCTCGGCGGCGCTCCACCCGGCGTCCACCTCGGGTGAGCCCCAGCCGCTGTCGGATTTGTCGCGGTTGAACCAGGCCGACTCCACCGCGGCGAAGATCGGTAGGTAGCCGTCGGTGACGGGCTCGTCGGCCGAGCGGTCCAGACGGGCGGAGAGCGGGTCACCGGGGTTGGCGGCCCGGTCGCCCAGACGGCCGGAGAGCGGGTCGCCGGCGACGGGCCTGGCGCCGACGTGGCCGCCGGGGCTCGAGCCGTTGGCGATCGGGCCGCGGAAAGCGGGGTCGGGAGTGGGGGTGCCGCCTCGCAGGACGTCGAATCGCGCCCTGGCCGCGGGCGTGTCGAACGTGCCGTACCAGCCTGCCGCGGGCTCCTCGGGCGCGGGATCGGTGGCGAACGACGGCCAGTCGGCCATGTCCGGCGTGCGCTGGCGCGGCGGCTGGGGCACGGGCGGACGAGGGTCCCAGGAATCGGGGCCGGCGAACGGCCGGCCGAAGGCCGGGCCCGGAGTCGGATAGGCGGGCGGCTGCAGCAGCGCCTCCGGCAGGAACACCGTCGCGGTCAGGCCCCTGGCGTCGTTCTGGCGCAGTTGCACGCGGATGCCGTGGCGGTTGGCCAGCCGGGCGACCACGAACAGGCCCATGCGGCGCGAGACCGAGATGTCCACCGCGGGCGCGCGGGAGAGGCGCTCGTTGGCCTGCGTGAGCTCGTCGGGGACCATGCCGACGCCGGTGTCGGTGATGCTCAGCATGATTCCGCCCCCACCAACGGCGCCGCCGATGGTGCCGGCGGCGACGACCACAGGGGTGGTCTGGGGCGAGAACGACAGCGCGTTCTCCACCAGCTCGGCCAGCAGGTGGATGATGTCGTTCACCGCCTGCCCGGAGACGGCGCTGGGAGTGGTGATCCGGGCCGTGACCCGCTCGTAGTTCTCCACCTCCGACAGGCACGCGCGTACGACGTCGGCCACACTGACCGGTTTGTTCCACCGTCTGGGAGGCTCCTGGCCTGCCAGCAGCAGTAGGTTCTCGTTGTTGCGCCGCATGCGTGTGGCCAGGTGGTCGAGCGTGAACAGGCTGGCCAGCCGCTGTTCGTCCTGCTCGCCCTGCTCCAGCCCGTCGATGAGCTTGATCAGCCGCTGCACCATGGTCTGGCCGCGCCTGGACAGGCTGACGAACATGGCGTTGACGTCGGCGCGCAGCCTGGACTCCTCGCCGGCGAGCCGGACGGCCTCGCGGTGGACCTCGTCGAAGGCCCGGGCGACCTCACCGACCTCGTCCAGGGAGTCGACCCCGATGGGGGCGATGGCCACGGTGGACTCGTCGCCGGTCTCACGCAGCGTGCGCACGGTCCGGGGCAGGCGGACGCCGGCGATGTGCAGCGCCTCCGTGCGCAGCCTGCGCAGGGGCCTGACCAGGGATCGGGCCATGATGGCGGTGGCGATCAGGACCGCGAGCAGCAGCAGGAGGCTGTAGGTCGCGGCCAGGAGCGCCTCGCGGCGAGCGGCGTCCTGCAGCGTGCGGCTCTGCACGATGATCGACTCGCCGAGGCGCCGCTGGACCGTCCATATGCCGTCGACGGTGCCGCTGATCGCCTGGAACCAGCGGTCGGCGTCGTCGCTGCCCTCCGGATCGATGTCGATCCGGTCGCCCTCGGTGACCTGGGCGAGCGCGCGCAGCCTGATCACCTCGGCGCGGTCCACCAGCGTGCCGGTGACGGTGTCGTCGTAGGTCTGCAGCTCGTCCAGCGTGGCCACCGACCGGAACACGGAGATCTCGCTCTCCTGCTGGGCGCGGGCGGCCATGAACCGGTCGAGCTCGCCGCTCTGGAAGCGGCCCACCGAGGCCACCGCCGCGAGCAGGCCGCGTTGCTGCGAGGCGGCGTCGTGCGCCTTGGCCAGGGCCGACAGCGCCCGGACGCTGTTGGCCAGGGCCTCCTGGTCGCCGCCCTGGCTGATCTGGTCGTGGAACTGCTCGAAGGCGTTGATGATCTGGGAGTACTTCGTCAGCGCGGGCAGGGCGAGCAGCTGGGTCTTCAGCACGGTGTCGCGGGTCGCGGCGATCTCCGGCAGGCGGCTGAGCATCTGCTGGGTGATGGTCCAGGCGCTCTCGCCGTGATCGGTGGTGATCACCAGGGCCTTGGCGCGGACGGCGGCGGCCGCCTGGTCGACGGGGGCGAACTGCCCGCGCATCGGCTCATCGCGTTCGGGCGTGCGGCCGGCGGCGATGTAGTAGACCGCGAGGTCCCGTTCGTGGGCGAGCTGGTGTGTCAGCTCGATGACGGCGTCGCCGAGCTCGGCCTTGTCCAGCACGCGCTGGTACTGGCCCGCCGCGGCCCACGAGGTGATGACCTGCTGCGCGCCGACCACGACCCCCACCCCGGTGGGGATGACGATCAGGGCGACGAGACGCGCGCGCACCCGCCAGTCCCGCAGCCGCAGCCTGCGCTTGTGTCTCCTGTGGGTGTGGGCTAACCGAGGACGAGGGCCGAGCGCGGTCGGTTGCTTCGTCACTGGCTCCCCACTCTTTCGCCTGAACGCACGCCGGCATGCGAGACGCGTGATGCGCGCCCGGAGACGAAGAGCAATTTGAGCACACACCGGCGAGCTAGGCCAACCTTACAAAGCACGTGACTCTCATTGGAATGGTTGATTGACCGCTAATCCGGCCCGGCTTCCCCCAATTGCCGAAAAATGGACACTTATGGACAACTCGTGATGATCTTCCAAGTCATGAGTATTGCCATTTCATGGCAATTACCTCAGTCCCTGCTGTACGATCACCGACTGTCCACGTGACTGCTGCCGATTCTCGCTTGTCAGGCGTTCAGCGCGGTCTTTCGGATGCGTGACCTGCCAAGGAGAAACCACAATGGAATCCGGTTCTGCTTTTCGCGCGTTCCTGGCGTTACTTGCCACCACCCTCGTCGCGTGCAGCGGCGGCACCGGCTCCGTCACCAGCGCGGCCCCGTCGGGGCCCCTGGAGAAGACCACGCTGACCATCGGCGTCAGCCCCACGCCCTCCTCCGCACCGGTGTTCATCGCCGACCGCAAGGGGTTCTTCAAGGCCGAGGGCCTGACCATCAAGACAGAGATCATCCAGGCGCCGCAGGCGGTCATGCCGAAGATCCTCAACGGCAGCATCGACATCTTCAAGGGCAGTTACGTCTCGCTGATCAACATCCAGGACAGCGGCGCCGCCAAATTGAAGATCCTTTCAGATAGTTTGCAGGCCGCGCCCGGCATCGCGGGCGTCGTGGTACGCAAGGATTCCCTGCTGCAGACGCCCAAAGACCTCATGGGCAAGACAATCGCGGTCAACTCGCTGAACAACCTCGGCACGATGTCCATGAGCGCGCATTTGAAGGCGCATGAAGTGAAGCCTGAACAGGTGAAGTTCGTGGCCATCGATTTCCAGGCCCAGCTGGCCGCGCTCACGAGCGGTCAGGTGGACGCGGCGTGGATGGTGGAGCCGTTCCTGTCGGCCGCCCAGCAGGCCGGCGCCCGGCTGCTGCTCGACACCAATACGGGGCCCACCGACGCGCTGCCGATCGACGGCTTGGCCGCCACGGATCAGTGGGTGGCCAAGAACCCGAACACCACGGCCGCCTTCCAGCGCGCGGTCGCCAAGGCGCAGCGCCTGGCCGCGACCAACCGCGCCGAGCTGGCCGAGGTCGTCCCGCTCTACACGCAGACGCCCAGGCAGGCGGTGATGACCATGGCGATGGGCACCTTCCCGACCTCGCTCAGCCCCAAGCGCATCCAGCGGGTGGCCGACCTGATGTACGAGTTCGGCTACCTGAAGTCGAAGGTGGACGTGGCCTCCATGGTGGTCCAGGAGCCCGGCCGGTCGGCGGGCTAGCCGGCGCCGTACAGACGCTCGATCGTCTCCACCTGCCTGGCGGCGAACCACGCGCGCTCGCGCACGCCCTGCGACAGGCCGCCGGGCCGCTCCCCGTCGTGCCTGGCGTACTCCTCGGAGAT
>NZ_JBFAMX010000664.1:0-5386 GCF_040659615.1 Nonomuraea sp. NPDC049784 | reverse complement strand
GGGCGGATCGGCCATGCGCATCGCCGACAGGGGAGGGGCGGCGGTGACCGTACGGGACCTCGGCCGGGCGTCGTCCCCCCGGGCGTCGCCGAGCGCGTCGCCCGGATCAATGCGAGCGGCAGGCAACGCGTCCACCAGGTGCATCGGCCCATAGCCGCCCGCCGTGCTGGGCGACCCCCCGTTCGTGTCCCAGCGGGACTCCAGATACGAGACGCCGAGCAGCACGCTCTCCGGCACGCCGTACTCCCGTGCGGCCGCGGCGAAGTCGGCCTGCCGTCCGGAAGCGCGCGCGGCGGAGCCGGGGCCGCCGGGATGCGGCGGTCGGTCACGTGCGGGCACGAAGTCGGGCACGAGGGCGGGCGAGGTGAGCATGCCGGCGATCAGGGTGGCGGCGAGCCAGAAGTGCATGACAACTCCCTCGGGAACGTCACGATGCAACTACTCACCGTAACCATTCCCAGAGAGGGATGTGTCAGACGGGTCGGATGATACGCATGAGATCAGCCAGATCAGCAGAGAACTCGGCATCCCAGTCGTCGGGCGTCAGGTGCTCGGCCAGTCGCTTGTGGGCGGGCGCGTCGGTCCCGCGGCGGAGCCGGATGTCCTTGGAGGCGTCGGAGAAGCGGCCGCTCACCTCGGAGAGCGCGAAGCCCAGCACGAACGTGCTCATCAGCCGCTCGATCCGGGGGACGTCGGCCTCCGGTACGCCCGCGTCAATCAGCGCCTGATAGGCCAGGTCGACCAGTTTGACCCCGTCGGGCGTCACCGAGGTGCGCAGCAGCAGGAGCGGGAAGACCGACGGGTGCTCGCGGGCCAGGCGCCGGATGGCCCAGGCGACCGTGCCCAGGCGTTCCTGCCACGTCTGCCCGGGATCTTCTGGCACGAGGCCGCCGAGCAGGCGGCCGACCAGGCCGTCGAGCAGTTCATCCTTGTTCCGGACTGAGAAGGGGGCTGGGACTCATGTTGAGCGCGAACGGGCTGGCCAAGCGGTACGGCGACGTCGCCGCGCTGGACGGGTTCGACCTGCGGGTGGAGCCGGGGGAGATCGCGGGGTTGGTCGGGCACAACGGCGCGGGCAAGACGACGTTCTTCGAGATCGCCGCCGGCCTGGTGCGGGCGGACGCCGGGAGCGTCGTGGTGCGGGGCGAGGTGGGGATGGCGCCCCAGCAACTCGCCCTCTATCCCAGCGTCACCGTCCGGGAGACGCTGCGGCTGTTCGGCGGGCTCGCCGGGCTGCGGCGCCGTGCCCTGGCCGCGGCCATCGACGTCACGGCGGAGGAGATGGCGCTGACCGGGGTGCTCGACCGGCGCGTGAGCGTGCTGCCCGGCGGCCAGCAGCGCCGCACGCAGGCCGCCACCGCCCTCCTGGCGAAGCCGGAAGTGCTCCTCCTCGACGAGCCACACGGTGGGCGCCGACCCCGAGACCCGTGCCGCGCTCCTGGCGGCGGTGCGCCGCAGGGCGGACGGCGGCGCGGCGGTCGTCTACTGCACCCACTACCTTCCCGAGCTCACCGAGTTGAACGCCACGATCGCCGTCGCGAGGTGCGGACGGGTCATCGCGAGGGGCACGGGCGCCGAACTGCTCAAGGGGCTGCCGGGCGAGGTCCGCGTCACCCTGGACGACGACGAGTCGGTCCCGCGGCCGTCCTCGTCGGGCTCGGACTCGTCGCCGGCGCCTTCGCCTGGTGGCGGTTCGGTAAAGGTTGGGGCCGCAACAGCCTCCTATAGAGAGCCGTTAGAGTTAAATCCTGCCCGATATCGGGCAGGATGATGGCGTGTCTCGTTCCAGATGCGTAGTGTCCTCCTCTGTGTCCACCACACGACATCCCTACGAAGATCTCATCGCCCACCTCACCGAGACGAGCCCCTTGGGTCCGGGTGAGGCCGCGCGAGTGGTCGCCGACGTGCTGTCGTACTTCTCCGAGTCCACCGAGGAGTACGTCCGGCGCCGTCACGGAGAGCTGAAGTCGCGTGGCCACACCAACGACGAGATCTTCCCGAGGATCGCCCGCGAATTACGCGGTCGCCGGGTAGCGGCACCGGAGCTGTCCCTGCGGCAGCTGCGCAGGATCATTTACGGATAAAGAGGAGACCTCTATGTGCGGAATCGTGGCCTACGTCGGCCCGAGGGACGCGGCGCCCATCCTGCTGGAGGGCCTTCAGCGGCTGGAGTATCGAGGCTACGACTCCGCCGGGGTCGTGGTGTCCAACCGAGGGCTCAAGGTACGCAAGGTCAAGGGCCGCGTGGCCGACCTGGCCAAGGTGATGCCGGTCAGGTTCAAGGGCACCCTCGGCATCGGGCACACCCGGTGGGCCACGCACGGCGTGCCGAGCGACGTGAACGCGCATCCGCACCTGTCCGGCGACGAGCGCATCGCGGTCGTGCACAACGGCATCATCGAGAACGCCGGCGAGCTGCGCGCCAAGCTGGAGGCCGACGGCGTGGAGTTCGCCTCCGAGACCGACACCGAGGTGCTCGCGCACCTGATCGCCCGCGCCGTCGACGAGAACGACACGCTGGAGGAGGCGGTCAGGAAGACGCTCAAGAGCGTCGTCGGCACGTACGGCATCGCGGTCATCGACGCGGAGCGGCCCGGCGAGGTGGTCGTGGCGCGCAACGGCAGCCCGATCGTGCTGGGCATCGGCGAGAAGGAGATGTTCGCAGCGTCCGACGTGGCCGCGCTCGTCCGCTACACCCGCCAGGTCGTCCACCTGGAGGACGGCGAGCTGGCCGTGCTGAAGGCCGACGGCTTCCACACCTTCTCCAGCGACGCTCGCGAGACGGCCAAGGAGCCGCTGACCGTCGACTGGGACGCCGGGCACTACGACACCGGCGGCTACGAGCACTACCTGCTCAAGGAGATCTCCGAGCAGCCCGAGACGATCACCCGGACGATGAGCGGCCGGCTCGACGAGCGCTTCCACGTGGCCCACCTCGGCGGCCTGAACATGGACGCCCGCGAGACCCGCTCGTTCCGGCGCGTGAAGATCATCGGGTGTGGTTCGGCGTACTACTCGGGGCAGATCGGGGCGCAGCTCATCGAGGAGCTGGCCAGGATCCCCTCCGACGCCGAGCCCGCCAGCGAGTTCCGCTACCGCAACCCGGTCGTCGACCCTGACACGCTCTACGTCGCGATCAGCCAGTCTGGGGAGACGTACGACACGCTCGCCGCCGTGCAGGAGCTCAAGCGCAAGGGCGGCCGCGTCATCGGCATCGTCAACGCGGTCGGCAGCGCCATCGCCCGCGAGGTGGACGGCGGCATCTACCTGCACGCAGGCCCCGAGGTATCGGTGGCCTCGACCAAGGCGTTCACCTCGACGTCGTTGGCGTTCGCGCTGCTCGCGCTGCACCTGGGCAGGGTGCGCGACCTGTCGCCCGCCGACGGGCGGCGCATCGTGGAGGGCCTGCGCAGGCTGCCCGGGCAGATCGAGGAGATCCTCACGCAGGGCGACAAGATCGCCGAGCTGGCGCAGAAGTACGCCAAGCACCCGAGCATCATGTTCGTGGGCCGCGTGCGCGGCTACCCGGTGGCCAGGGAGGGCGCGCAGAAGCTCAAGGAGATCTCGTACGTCCACGCCGAGGCGTACCCGGCCAGCGAGCTCAAGCACGGGCCGCTCGCGCTGATCGGCCCCGACATGCCGACGGTCGCGATCGTGCCCGACGACGAACTGCTCGACAAGAACCTCACCACGCTCGGCGAGATCCGCGCCCGCGGCGGCCAGGTGCTCATGGTCGGACACCGCGAGCCCGACGCCAAGCTGGCCGACGACGTGATCGTGATCCCCAAGAACGAGATCGAGCTCGACCCCATCCTGCTCACGATCCCGTTGCAGCTGCTCGCGTACTATGCCGCCGTGGCGCTCGGCCGCGATGTGGACAAGCCGCGCAATCTAGCCAAGAGTGTCACGGTCGAGTAAAGAGGCTAATTTGGCTTCAAACCTCGTTATCTGGCTGCGGACGGCATAAATTCGATACTGTGCGGCAGTTCGACCATGAGACGCCCAATCTCGCACGCATGTACGACTACATGCTCGGCGGGAAGGACAACTTCGCGGTCGACCGCCAGGCCATCGAGCAGCTCGCCGAGCTGATCCCGCAGGCGGTCCCGCTGGCCCGCGCGAACCGGGCCTTCCTCCAGCGTGCCGTGCGCTACGTGGCCGCCGCCGGGGTACGCCAGTTCCTCGATCTGGGCAGCGGGCTGCCGACCCAGGGCAGCGCGCACGAGGTGGCGGAAGAGGCCAGGGTCGTCTACGTCGATCATGATCCGGTCGTCGCCGCACACGCCACGGCCCTGCTCGGACGTTCGGGCAGGGCCGCCTTCGTTCAGGCGGACCTCCTGGATCCCGGCGCGGTGCTGGCCCAGGCGGGCACGTTCCTGGATCTGCGGAAACCGGTCGGGGTGCTGCTGGTGTCGATCCTGCACTTCCTGCCGGACTCGGCACGGCCGCAGCGGGCGGTGGCCTGTCTGCGCGAGAGGCTGGCGCCGGGCAGCTACCTCGTGATCACCCACGCCACGTCGATGGGCCGTCTGGAGGACGAGCAGCGATACCGGGGCGCCTCCAGGGACGATCCGGGTGCCGGCGCCGACCGCGCGCCCGCCGAGATCCGCACGTTCTTCGGCGACTTCCCGCTGGAGCCTCCAGGGCTGGTGCAGGCCGTCGACTGGCGTCCCGACCGGCCCAAGCTGGTCGGCGACTGGTCTCTGCCTTCGTCGCTCATGGCCGGGGTCGGCAAGAAACCTCTCTGAGAGGTATGTGTATCTCTGCGTAATGTGCCAATAACTCCGAGTACGCGATAGTTCGGGGGAGGGGCACATGCGCCGTCGACGGTTCTTCGTGTGGGGGCTGGGTGTGGCCGTGTGCGCGGCCGGTTGCGGCACGGAACGCGTCACCGGAGGCGCGGCGCTGCGTACCCGGTTCCTGATCAGCCCCGAGGGGCGCCGCTGGACGCGCACCGGGCAGGTGTTCGCCGACGCGGCCCGCACGGCCGGATACCAGATCGGCGCCGGCACGAAGATCACGCTGGCCGGCCTGCCCGCCCTGGCCGCCGCCGAGGTGAACGGCGGCCATACCTTCCTCGACACCACGACGCCCCTGTCGAGGCTCAGCGGCGAGGTCGAGGTTGTGGTCGTGCCCGGCGACTCCCGCTTCAGGGACTTCGAGGCCTTCGGCGCCCACCTGCTCGCCAAGCCGGGCCAGACGCCGCTGGCGGGCGGGCCGCAGGGCGAGCCGGACCACCTGCTGTTCGGGCTGATCGCCAAAGGGCTCGGCGCGGACACCAGGCAGGTCGACTACACCGGCTATCCCAGCAGCCAGGAGGCCGCAACCGCGCTGCTGTCCGGCAAGGCCGCGGCCGCCGCGGGCCTGCTCGCCGACTGGCGCGCCG
>NZ_JBFAMX010000663.1:0-5406 GCF_040659615.1 Nonomuraea sp. NPDC049784 | reverse complement strand
GGGGCGAGGGCCTGGCGGACCGAGGCGATCGCGCACTCGTGCTCGTGGCGGTCCTTGGGCGAGGCGAACAGCGCGGCCCCGCGCGCGAAGTCGTCGGCCGGGCCCATGCCGCGGGCGGTGGTGCCGGCCAGCACGAGCGACTCGATCTCCTGGCCGGTGCGCCGGATCAGCAGCTCGGGCGTCGCCCCTACCAGCCCCGAGACGGAGAACGTGTAGCACTCGGGATAGCGCCGGGCCAGCCGCGTGAGCAGCAGCCGCACGTCGATGGGCCGTTCGGCGGTGGCGACCAGGTCGCGCGCCAGCACGACCTTCTCCAGCTCTCCGTCACGGATGCGCTTGGCGGCCCTGGCCACGACCTCCTCCCACTCTGGAGCGGTCAGGCTGCCGTCGCCGTAGCGGATGCGGCCGGGGTCGCGGACGGGGGAGAACGTCTCCAGCGGTCCGTCGCCGATCGTGGTGAGCCAGGCGTGCCCGCCGCGGCGGGCCAGCACGGTGCGCGGGACGACGAGGACCGATCCGTGGGCGTCCTCGTCGAAGGTGAAGCTGCCGAAGGCGACCGGGCCGGAGCCGGGCGTACGCACCGCGTCGTTGACGTGGGCGTCGCCGAACACCGTGGCCAACCACTGACGGGCCCAGGCGAACCTGCCCGGGCCCGGGGGCACGGCCACCCGTGCGGCCTCTCCCCAGCCGACGAGGCCCTCGCCGTTTCTGACCCAGGCATAGGGCGCCGTCCTGGGCAGGGATGCCAGCAGGTCGCCGGGGTCACCGACGGGGGTGGTGCGAACCGGTAGCGGGCGGGTTGTTCCGAGCGCGACACTCACCCAAGACACTCTATGCGGGAACTGAACACGTTCGACTCGGACCCCCGTGAATGCGAGGTTACGGACAATGAACCCGGAAAAACCCGGGCGCTGAGCTGTATTCGCCCCAACCTGATCGCGTCCGGCCTGTCAAGCAGCGATATGAAGTCGGTCCCGAAATCACAGACCTTGCCGAAACGCCATAGCCTGACGGTGATCCACTTCCTACCTTGGGTCCATGATCAGTCGCCTGGGCTCCGTGCTCGCCGCATTGATTCTCGTCTTCTCCACCGGTCCGGCGCAGGCCGCGACGGGTGAGCCCGTGCCCGCGGTCATGGCCGCGCTCGGCGACTCGATCTCCACCGGCTTCAACGCCTGCGGCTTGTACATCTCCTGCAGCGCGCGCTCGTGGTCGACCGGCGACAACCCGCAGGTGGCCAGCCACTACATGCGCCTGTCCAAAATGTCTGGAACGCTCCAGAAGCACAACCTCAACTTCGCCGCCCCCGGATCGACCAGCGCCGACCTGCTCGGCCAGGTCCGCAAGGCGGTCGAGGCCAAGGCCAGCTACGTGACGATCCTGGTGGGCGCCCAGGACGCGTGCACCCGCACCGAGCAGGCCATGACGCCCGTCGAGACGTACCGTAAGCGGCTGGACACGGCGCTGGCCGAACTGCGCGCCGGGCTGCCGGCGGTCAGGGTGTTCATCGCCAGCATCCCCGACCTGCGGCGGCTGTGGAAGGTCGGCAAGGCCCGTGCGCTGGCCCGCACGTTCTGGACAGTAGGCCATATCTGCCAGTCCATGCTCGCCAAGCCCGCCTCGACCAAGCGGGCCGACGTCCAGCGCCGCGACCGGGTACGGGCGCGGGTCGTGGCCTACAACCACGAGGCGGCCGAGGCGTGCGCCGCCTTCGGTCCCGCCTGCCACACCGACGGGGGCGCGGTGTTCTCGTTCGCGTTCACGCTCGACCACCTCAGCGGGTGGGACTACTTCCATCCGAACACGAACGGGCAGCGGATCCTGGCGAAGCTGACGTTCGAGCACGGATTCACCTGGATCGACCCCCGCTGACGGCCCCGCTAACGGCACTGGGTGAGCATCATCCTCTTGTCGGCCCCCCGGACGGGCACGTCGTACTTGAGCGCGACCTGCGCGAAGCGGGTGACGTACGCGCAGCGGATGCTCCGCTGCGGCGGCAGCCAGCTCGCCGGCCCCGAGGCGTCCTTCTGCTCGTTGGCGTCGCCGTCCACGGGCAGCAGGTTCAGCGGGTCGTTGGCGAAGTCCAGCCGCTTGGACATCGGCCAGCGCGGCGCCCCCATGCGCCAGGCGTAGTTGAGCGGCACCACGTGGTCGACCTGCACCTCGTCGGGATTGTCCTTGTGCCAGTAGATGATCCTGCCGGTGTAGGGGTCGGTCAGCTCCATGGAGACGACCTCGCAACTGGAGCCCGCCCGGTACTTCACGTTCCGGCCGTCGCGGGCCAGCAGGTCGTCGCGGGTGCGGCAGCCGTTGCGCGCGTATGGCACGCCGATCGCGCTGTCGGCCCAGTTCTCGCCGTAGCGGGTGCGCTCGTACCCGGTGTTGGGGCCGAAGCCCTTGACGCGCAGGCGCTTGATGAGGTCGCGTGCTCTGGCCTTGTCGGCGTCGGCCATGATGGGGGCCAGGCCGGGCAGCGTGCCGCTGGCGTTGCCCAGCGGGCTCGCCGCGGTGGCCGGACTGGTCTTGGCACTGCCGACGAAGGAAACGACGATGATGGCTCCCGCTAGAAGGGCAATGGCGTCCTTCGTGCTCAAGCAGGCCTCCGAACATCCAAGGTTGTCTAGAGAAATTCCCGGCATCGGGTGCTTTGACACGGGGAGGGTTATGTGACTGATCGCCCGATCGACCCGGACGTCGATCTCCACGTCCCGGCCCAGCGCACGGAGCTGCACTGGCCCGTGCTCGCGGCCATCGCGGCCGGCGGCGCGCTGGGCGCCCTGGCACGCTACGGCCTGCAGTCGGCGCTGCCCGCGGGACCGGCGGACTTCCCGTGGGCGACCTTCCTGATCAATGTGTCGGGCTGCCTGCTGATCGGGGTGCTCATGGTGGTGATCACGGAGGTACGGCAGGCACACCGGCTCGTGCGGCCGTTCCTGGGCGTGGGGGTGCTGGGTGGATACACGACCTTCTCGACGTACGCGGTGGACATTCAGCGGGCGGTCGAGGCGGGAGCGCCGCTGACTGGGCTGGTCTACCTGGCGGCCACGATGGCGGCGGCGCTCGCGGCCGTGGCCGCGAGCATGTGGCTGACCAGGCGGATCGCCGGGAGGCCGGCGGGCGTGCGATGACGGTGGTGCTGATCGTTCTGGGGGCGGCGGTCGGAGCGCCGCTGCGCTATCTGGCGGACCGGGCGGTGCAGGCGCGGCACGACACGGTGTTCCCGTGGGGGACGCTGGCGGTGAACGTGGCCGGGTCGGCGCTGCTGGGCTTCCTGGCCGCGCTGCCCGCGGGAGGCGGGGTCATGGCGCTGGCGGGCACCGGGTTCTGCGGGGCGCTGACTACGTACTCGACGTTCGGATACGAGACGGTGCGGCTGATGGAAGAGGGTGCGCGCTTCCACGCGGTGGCCAACGCGGCCGCAAGCGTGGTGGCCGGGCTCGGTGCGGCCTACTGCGGCGCGGCCCTGGCCCAGGCCCTCTGAAAATCGTTGGCCTCCGCTCGATCGGCGGTGGCACGATGGGCGGGCATTCGCCCGCCGACGATCAGGAGCATGAGATGCGGTGCCTCGGAATCTCCCAGCGCCCCATTGGCACGAGAGTTCCCGAGGGCTCCACCACTCATGCACATCCTGAACATCGGCATCCTCGCGCACGTAGACGCGGGCAAGACCAGCCTCACTGAGCGGCTGCTGTTCGAGACCGGCGTCATCGGCCGGCTCGGCAGCGTCGACGAGGGCAGCACACAGACCGACACCGGCGAGATCGAGCGCCGTCGCGGCATCACCATCCGTGCGGCCGTCGCCTCCTTCACCCATCCTGGCACCCTGGGCGACCTGCGGGTCAACCTGGTCGACACACCCGGCCACAGCGACTTCGTGGCCGAGGTGGAGCGCGCGCTCGGCGTGCTCGACGGCGCCGTGCTGGTGCTGTCGGCCGTCGAGGGCGTCCAGCCGCACACCCGGGTCCTGATGAAGACCCTGCGCAAGCTGCGCCTGCCCACGCTGATCTTCGTGAACAAGATCGACCGGGCGGGCGCCAGGGAGCGGGAGCTGCTGGCCGACATCCGGCGGCGGCTCTCGCCGTACAGCGTCGCACTGAACACCGTGCGGCGCCTGGGCTCCAAGGCGGCCACCACCGCCGGCGTCGCCTCCCCGGAGGAGGCGGCCGAGGTGCTCGCCGAGCGGGACGACGGGCTCCTGGAGCTGCTCGTCGAGGGCAAGACGCCCGACTTCGGCCAGGTACGCGCGGCGCTGGCGCGGCAGTGCGCCGCCGGAGAGGCGTACCCGGTGCTGTTCGGCTCGGCGCTGACCGGGCAGGGCGTCGCCGAGCTGCTCGACGGCATCCACCTGCTGCCCGCCGTGCGCCAGCCCGACGAGCCCCCGGAGGAGGCGGCGCGGGCGTCGGTGTTCGCGATCGAGCGGGCCCCGTCCGGGGAGAAGGTCGCCTACCTGCGGGTACGCGGGGGAGCGCTCCGCGCGCGCGAGCACCTGACCTTCCATCGGGGGCGTGAGGCGTACGACGGGCGGCTGACCGCTCTTGCCGTCGCGGGCGCGCCCGAACGGCGGCACGCGGTGGCGGGGGACATCGTCAAGGTCTGGGGCGTGCCCGAGATCCGCGTCGGAGACCACGTGGGCGAGCTCGGGCGTGTTCGTCAGGCCCACTTCACCCCGCCCAGCCTGGAGACCGTCGTACGGCCCCGCGTCCCCGGCCAGGAGCCGCGCCTGCACGCCGCCCTGGTCGCGCTGGCCGAGCAGGATCCGCTGATCGGCACCCGCACGCTGGCCGGCGGCGAGACCTCGGTCCTGCTCTACGGGGAGGTGCAGAAGGAGGTCATCGGCGAGACCCTGGCCAGGGACTTCGGCGTCGAGGCGGTCTTCGAGCCGAGCCGCCCCGTCTACTTCGAACGCCCGTCGGGCACCGCCGAGGCCGTCGAGGAGATCCAGCGGCACGGCCCCAACGAGTTCATGGCCACCGTCGGCCTGCGCGTCGAGCGGGGCGTGAAAGGGTCGGGCGTCGGCTACCGGCTGGAGGTCGATCTCGGATCGCTGCCGCTGGCGTTCCACCGGGCGATCGAGGAGAGCGTGCGCCTGGCGCTGCGCGAGGGCCCGCACGGCTGGCCGGTCACCGACGTCCAGGTCACGCTGACCAGGACCGGCTACGACTCGCCCATCACTGTCGCGGCCGACTTCCGCGGACGCACCCCGATCGTGCTCATGCGCGCCCTGTGCCTGGCGGGCACCACCGTGTACGAGCCGTGCCACCGTTTCGAGCTGGAGGTGCCGCTGGCGGCGTTCAGCGCGGCCACCGCCGGGCTCGCGGCACTGGGCGGCGAGGTACGCGACGCCCGGCGCCGCGACGACACCTGGGTGCTGGAGGGGGAGATCCCGGCGGCCGCGGTGCACGAGTT
>NZ_JBFAMX010000662.1:0-5435 GCF_040659615.1 Nonomuraea sp. NPDC049784 | reverse complement strand
CGTCGCTGCCCGTGACGTCGGGTTCCAGGGTCAGGAGACGAACGACCCTGCGAGCGGCGACGAGGCCGCGGCTGAGGCCGTAGCTCCCCTCGATGAAGAACGAGACCGGCGCCACCAGCACGGCGGCATAGCCGTAGACCGCCACCAGCTCCCCGGCGGTGATGTCCCCTTGCGCCGCCATCCGGGCCGCCAGCCAGGTCACGGCACCGAGGAACAGCGTGGGCAGGCCGACTCCCAGGGCCTGGATCCAGCTGGTCACGGCACCTACCCGGTAGCCCTTCTCCTGCAGCTCGCGGGAGTCGCGCCGGTAGCGTTCGGCGTACACCTCCTTGCCGCCGATGCCGTTCAGGACCCGCAGGCCCGCGGCGATGTCGCCGAAGCGGGCGGCCAGCTCCCCCTGCCGCGCCCGGTACACCGTCTCGGCGCCGCCCAGCCGCCCCATCAGCGGGCCGAGCAGCACCGCGAGCAGCGGCACACCGAGCAGGACCACCGCGGCGAGCAGCGGCGAGACGGCCAGCAGCAGCACTGCCACGACGACGTAGGCGAGGGCCGCGCCGACGCCGGGGCCGGTGATGGTCAGCGCGTGGGCGATCACGCCGGCGTCGCCGGACCCGATCGTGACCACCTCTCCGGCCGTGACCTTGCGCGGAAGCGTCGCGCCCAGCCGCGTCGCCTGCAGGACCACGACCTGTGCGGTACGGAAGGCGGCGTCCATCCGGACCCTGGTCATCGTGCGGTGGCGCATGATGGCCAGCCAGGCGTTCAGCACCCCGATGCCCAGCACCGCGCCGACCCACCAGGCCAGCACGTCCCAGCGTCCCGGCGTCAGCCCGTCGTCGATGGCCCGCGACAGGACGTACGGGGGCAGCGTCAGGCAGACCATCCAGGCGGTGCCCAGGATCGCGCCGACGGCGATCCTGCCGCGCTGGCTCGTGACCAGCCACCACAGGTACCGTCCGGCACTGCGACAGTCGGGCGTCCCGGGGGCCATGATCGTCCGTTCCGTCATGCCCCCGACCCTAAGCCCGGGCCACCTCCGGGCCGGGCAGGGGGGTGCGACCGCGGGCCGCTAACATCCGTCGTCGGACGACGTGAAAGGCGCGGCATGAGCGAGCACCCCCTGTGGCCCACGACCGGCGAGGCGACCATCACCGCCTTTCCTGTACGGCGCGAGCGCCCAGCCCCGGCCGTCGTGGTCTTCCCCGGCGGCGCCTACCAGCACCTCGCCGACCACGAGGGGGCTCCGGTGGCCCGGTGGCTCAACTCGCTGGGCATCGCGGCGTTCGTCCTGCGCTACCGGATCGCGCCGCACCGCCATCCGCTGCCCCTGCTCGACGCCGCCAGGGCGGTGCGCTGGGTCAGGCATCACGCCGCGTCGACCGGCGTGGACCCCGCCCGCGTCGGGGTGCTCGGCTTCTCGGCGGGCGGTCACCTGGCCGGGCTCCTCGCCACCGAGGCGGGCCCGATGCTGCCGGAGGGCCCGCACGATGCCATTGACGGGGCCGACCCTCACCCCGGGCTGGCCGTGCTCTGCTACCCCGTCACCGATCTCACCGGACCGGCCGCACATCGGGGCTCCGCCGTCAACCTGCTCGGCCGGGACGCGCCTGAGTCCGTGCGCTCCGAGCTGACGCTCGCCCACCGGGTCGGCGCCGCGACGCCGCCCATGTTCCTGTGGCACACCGCCGACGACGCGGCGGTCCCCGTCGACAACACCCTCCAACTGGCTCAGGAGCTGGCCCGCCACCAGGTCCCTCTGGAGGTCCACGTCTATCCCAGCGGCAGGCACGGGCTGGGGATGGCGGAAGACAACCCCGTCGCCGGCGACTGGACCAGCCGCTGCGCCGCCTTCCTGCGCGGCCGGGGCTGGTGATTCCCGAGCCTCATGCGGGGCCGCACCATTGGCTCAGCACGTCGCGGATCTGCTGGATGCCGGGGTAGGTGGCGGTCCAGGCCGCGTAGCCGTCCGGCCGTACCAGGACCGAGCTCGCCTTGTCCGCAAGCAGCAGCGGGCCGTCGCTGGTGATCGTGCTCACGCGGTCGCGCCACGGTTCCGCGGCGGCTGTGGGGGACGCGGTGAGCAGCACGAACCGCCCGTCGCCCAGGTGCTCGTACAGCCGGCCCGCGCGGCCATCGATGGTGAGGGGCAGGTCGGGGACCCGGGTGCCGGCAAGGGGCGAGCCGGGGGTGCCGTCGGGGACCGGGTACGTGATGCCGAGACCCGACATCGTCAGCCGGGCGGACTCGGAGATCCTCGGGTTGTTGAGGATGGCGGGTGCGACGTAGGGGCGGATCAGGCGGACCGGTGCGGGCGCGTCGGCCAGGCGTCTGAGCAGGTCGGTGAGGCGGAGCACCGCGCGGCCGACCGGGTGGCGCTCGGACTCGTACGTGTCCAGCAGCCAGGACGGCGCCCACCCCTGATGCGCGGCGGCCAGCTTCCATGACAGGTTCGCGGCATCCTGGAGGCCGGTGCTCATGCCCATGGCGCCGAGCGGCGAGTGCACATGCGCCGCGTCACCGGCGAGGAAGACCCGGCCGACCCGGTAATGGCGTGCCTGGCGGCGCTCGCTGAGGAACCTGGTGGACCAGCGCATCTCCGCCAGCTGGAGGTCCTGGCCGGAGATCCTGAGCAGCGCGTCGCGGACCTCCTCGATGCCCACCGGCTCCTCGATCGGCACCGCCTGCCCGGCGCGGTCCCAGATGGTGGCCCGGTACCAGCCGTCCCCGTAGGGCGGCAGCAGCACGGCCCCGTCGTCCCCGATGAACGGGTTGACCGCAAGCGGCAGATCGGCCTTCAGCAGCACGTCGGCCAGAAGGATGCGGGTGTCGTAGCTGCGCCCGCTGAACCCCACCGACAGCAGACGGCGCACGGCGCTGTGCGCGCCGTCGCAGCCCACCACGTACTCGGCCCGCTCCTCACGCCCGTCCTCCAGGGTCAGCGTGACCCCGGTCGCGTCCTGGGCCAGGCCGCTCACCTCGGCGCCGCGGACGATCTCCACGCCGAGCTCCCTGGCCCGCTCCTCCAGCGCCGCCTCCGTACGGGCCTGGCCCAGGATCAGCACGAAGGGGAACCGGCTCTCGGGATGGCGCATGTTGAAGATCAGCTCCCGTCCCTTGATGTGCGGCCGCACCTCCGGGAGCCGGACGCCCTGACGGACGAGCCCGCCGGCCAGGCCGCGCATGTCGAGCAGCTCCAGCGTGCGGGCGTGGACGGCGAAGGCCCTGGTCAGGTTGGACTCCTCGGCCCGCCGCTCCAGGACCTTGACCGGGATCCCGGCGGCGGCGAGGTCTCCGGCCAGCATGAGACCCGTCGGCCCAGCGCCGACGACGATGACACCCATGGTCGTCTCCATTAGGTACTCGAAGTACCGGTACTCTAAGTACCGATTGATTCATTGGTACTCTCAGTACCGGAATCTGTCAACGGAAGGGTGCAGGATGCCGGGCAACCGTGGAGGGCGCAGGCCGGACCCCGAGATCGACGCCGCCATCAGGCAGGCCATGGCGGAGCTGCTGTTCGAGCGGGGCTTCGAGATGACCTTCGACGACGTGGCGGCCCAGGCCGGAGTGGGGCGCACGACGTTGTTCCGCCGCTATCCGACCAAGAAGGACCTGCTCCTCGCCGCGTTCTCGCAGGTCAGCCTGGAGCAGTTCCACATCGCCGACACCGGCTCCGTGCGCGGCGACCTGACCGGGACGCTGTCGGACGTCATCCGGACGTTCGACAGGCCCGAGATGCGCATGCTGCTCCGGCAGGGCTTCGGGGAGTCCTGCCGCGACCCCGACTTCACCGAGGTGTTCCGCGCGGTCATGAAGCGCCGCCTGGACCTGATCGCCATGCTGGTACGCCGCGGCGTCGAGCGCGGCGAGCTGCCTCCCTCCACCGACCCTTTGCTGATCGCGGACCTGATCTCGGGGGTCATCGCCCTGCGCGTGGTCAACGACACGCCCTTTCCCGACTCCGAGGAGATCGCCGCCCTGGTCGACGGCCTGTTGTACGGCTTCGCCAGGCCGCGGTCCTGAGCCGTTCAGCCGACGTGGACGTGCGGCCTGCGTGACCGGTCCGGCTCCGCCTGGCGCAGCACCTCCCTGGTCAGCGCCGGCACGTCGCCGCCACCGAAGACCAGGTAGCGCAGCCAGGCGGCCACCGGGTTGCCCTCGGTCCAGTGGAAGTAGATGTGCGGCACCGAGCCGGTCCGGTCCCGCAGATGCAGCAGCAGCGCCGCCAGCGAGTTGGGCACCGCCGAGCTCTCGAAGGTCAGGATCTTGTGGCCGTACCGCTCCTCGCCCTTGACGTGCAGCTCGGTCTCGAACTCCGAGGCGTCGGGCACCGTCACCTCCACGAAGAGCGCCGGTTCGGAGGGACGCAGCCGGTGGGTGAGCCAGGTCTCGCGCAGCTTCTCGTTGTACTCGGCCTGATCCCGTTTGTCCGGCTCGTTGGCGATCACATGGATCTCGCCGCACGCCACCTCGTTGACGAACTGCTCGGCCAGCGAGTCTAGGTGCACCTGAGTGACCCGCAGCTCGGTCGAGCGGGTGGTCCGGGAGATCAACGACGTGAGGATGATCGACCCGACGAAGAACGAGGCGATCTTGACGCCGTCGGGCCGCTCGATGACGTTGGCCACCAGGGTGTAGGCCAGCACGGCTGCGATGACGGCGTACCCGGCGGCCAACCGGTGCCGGCCCTTCTTCCTGGCCGCCAGCGTCACGGCGACCGCGGCCGACAGGATGAGCACCAGCACGCCGGTGGCGTACGCGCCGCCCTGCGCGTTCACGTCCGCACGGAAGATGATCGTGATGCCGAACCCGATCGCCGAGAACACCAGCACCAGCGGCCGCACCGCGCCCGTCCACTCCGGCGCCATGCCGTACCGGGGCAGGTAGCGCGGCACCAGATTGATCAGCCCGGCCATCGCCGACGCCCCGGCGAACCACAGGATGGCGATCGTGGACACGTCGTAGGCGGTGCCGAACCAGTTGCCCAGGTAGTGGTGGGCCAGGTAGGCCAGCGCCCGCCCGCTCGCCCTGCCGCCGTCCCGGAACTCGTGGGGCGGGATGAGCACGGTGGTGACGAAGCTGGAGAAGATCAGGAAGACGCTCATGATCAGCGCGGCGGTGGTGAGCAGCCGCCTGGCGCCCTTGATCCGCTCCTGGATGTCGCCCTTGATCACCGGCATCACCGCGACACCGGTCTCGAACCCGGACAGGCCCAGCGCCAGCTTCGGCATGACGATCAGCGACAGCCCGATCATGGCCAGCGGGTTGCTGTAGCCGCCGCTCAGCGCGTGCCGCCAGTTCACCACCACCTGCGGCGCCTCCAGCACGTGCAAGATCGCGGCCGCCACGACGACGGCGTTCAGCCCGAGGTAGACGAAGACGAGCAGCGTGGCGATGCCGATGGCCTCGGTGAAGCCCATCAGGAACACCCCGCC